>NZ_JAWIIV010000023.1:0-83691 GCF_035916955.1 Noviherbaspirillum album
AGGTTAACAGCCCTCGCGACCGTTTACAACACCCGAAAAGAAAAATGCCGCTCAGTCTTAACTGAACGGCATTACCCGCATTGCGGGGCTTTTTCATTTGCCGGTCAACACCTGTTATCGCTCAGCCTTGGCAATGGAACGCGCCAGCACGCCAACGGGAATGAGCGCGATCATCACAATAGTGAAGGCGGGAAGAGCCGCCTCGCCCAGCCGCTCGTCGGCCGCCAGCTGGTAGGTAATGACCGCCAGCGTGTCGAAATTGAATGGGCGGATCGTCAGCGTCGCCGGCAATTCCTTTACCACGTCCACGAACACCAGCAGCCCGGCGGTGACCACGCTGCGCCACAGCAACGGCGCATGCACTTTCAGCAGCATCGACATCAATCCATGGCCCAGCACCCGGGCGCTGGCATCCATGCTCGGCGTGATCTTGACCAGTCCGGCCTGTACCGTCTGGTACGAGACGGCGAGAAAACGCACCAGGTAGGCATAGACCAGTGCCGCAACGCTGCCGGTCAGCAGCATGCTTATCCCGTGTTCGTTGGCCCAGGTGTCGAGCCGCGCCAGCGGGATCAGGATGCCAACCGCGATCACCGCGCCCGGCACCGCGTAGCCCATGCTGACGATGCGGTTGCATGCGGCCTGGACACTGCTTTTCGTGACCCGCGCCGCATAGGCGAGCACTACGCAAATGATGACGGCGATCACCGCCGTGACCGACGCCAGCAGTACGCTGTTCTTGAACCAGGCGATGAATCTGTCGCTGAGCTGCAGGGTCTCCTCGCCCAGCATCAGCCGCAGCAGGATGGCCACCGGGATGAAGAAGCCCAGCAGCACCGGCAGCGCGCAGAACGCGGATGCCAGCCAGGCATGCAGGCCGCCCAGGCGCATTGTCTGCTGCAGCCGGGCGCGGGCGCCGACCGCATAGTAACGGGACCGGCCGCGGCTCTTCTGCTCCATCACCATGAGCACGGTGATGGCGATGAGCAGCACGGCGGCGATCTGCGCGGCGGCCGTGCGGTCCGAGAAGGAATACCAGGACTTGTAAATGCCCGTCGTCAGCGTCGGCACGCCAAAGTAAGCCACCGCGCCGTAGTCGGCGAGCGTTTCCATCAGCGCCAGCGCAATGCCGGCGGCGGCGGCGGGCCTGGCCAGCGGCAGACTGATCTTGAAGAAGGCGCCCCACGGACCTGCCCCCAATGTGCGCGCGGCATCCCACATGCGCGGGCTGCGCTCCAGGAAGGCGGTGCGGGCCAGCAGGTAGACATATGGATAAAGCACCATCGCGAACAGGATGCCGGCGCCGCCGACCGACCGTATCTGCGGAAACCAGTAGTCGCCGGCCTGCCAGCCAAAGGCATTGCGCAGCGCCGTCTGGACCGGCCCGGCAAACTGCAGGAAATCGGTGTAGGCGTAGGCCACCACATAGGCCGGCATCGCCAGCGGCAGGACCAGCGTCCATTCATAGAAACGCTTGCCGGGAAAATCGAAGACCGCCACCAGCCAGGCACAGCCGACGCCGCCTATTCCCGCCAGCACCGCCACGATGGCGGCGATGGCGAAGCTGTTGCCAAGGTATTCCGGCAGTACCGTTGCCCACAGATGCTGGAAGGTGCCGGCGCCGGAATCCTGGCCGGGGATGACGAGGTTGGAGACAACGCCGAAAATCGGGATGCCGACCAGCACGGCGATGATCAGGGAAAGGAGCAGCAGCGGGTGTATGCCTCCATGGCAACATTTGCGGGGCCGGCGGGGTGCGGAAAAGCGCATGAAATCCTAAGCGTGGTGTACGGTCTCTGTAAATGAGAATTATAATCAATGACGTCTTCCATCTTTGCAATATTATGACTATCGCCGCCAGGTCCGAACATCATCTGAACATCGACTCGATCCGGGTCGGCTATTCCGCTGGCCGGACATTCACTGAAATCGTTCACGGCATGTCGTTTTCGCTCGCCCGCGGGGAAATCGGCTGCCTGCTCGGTCCTTCGGGATGCGGCAAGACCACCGTGCTGCGCGCGATCGCCGGATTCGAATCGCTGCTTGGCGGGCGCATCGCCCTAGGCGGCCGGGAGCTGAGCCATGCCGGCTTCACCGAAGCCCCGGAGCGGCGCGGCGTCGGCGTTGTATTCCAGGACTATGCGCTGTTCCCGCACCTGTCGGTCTGGGAAAACATCGCATTCGGCCTGCAGAGGCTGTCGCGCGACGAACGCAGGCAGCGCGTCGACCGCCTGCTGTCGCTGGTCGGCCTAGCCTCGCACGCCCGGCAGTATCCACATGAGTTGTCGGGCGGCCAGCAGCAGAGGGTGGCGCTGGCCAGGGCGCTTGCGCCCCAACCCGACCTGCTGCTGCTGGACGAGCCCTTTTCCAATCTCGACGTCGATCTGCGCGAGCGGCTTGCGCTCGAAGTGCGCGACATCCTGAAGGAGCTCGGCACGACAGCGGTGCTGGTGACGCACGACCAGCACGAAGCGTTTGCCATCGCCGACCAGATCGGCGTCATGCACCAGGGCGTCATCGTCCAATGGGACAATGCCTACAACTTGTATCACCGGCCCGAAAGCCGCTTCGTCGCCGACTTCATTGGCCAGGGCGTGTTCACCCCGGGGACGGTCGACCTGCCCCGCCAGCAGGTGCATATCGAACTCGGCAGCCTGCCGCTTTGGCAGGGCATCAATGCCTGTTCGACAACGGAAAGAACGGAACAGGTGGTCGACGTGCTGCTGCGCGCCGACGATGTCGTGCATGACGACGCCAGCCCGCTGCAGGCGGAAGTCGTGCGCAAGGCGTTTCGCGGCGCCGAGTTCCTCTATACCCTGAAGCTGCCGAGCGGCCAGCAGCTGCTGGCGCTGGTGCCCTCGCATCACGATCACGCGATCGGCGAGAAGATCGGGATCCGCCTCGGCGCCGATCATGTAGTCACCTTCCCTTCCGAATCCGCCTAGCCCTAATTCCTGAGCCGCCCCCCACTTCCAGCTTCCGATGGCCGTCACGCACCAAAGCGTGCCGGCCGCCGGGCGTTTCCTGAGATCGATCAAGGCATTTCCCCGCGCTGCACAGCCAGCTCGCATTTTTCGCACCAATAAGGGTTTCGGCAGCGCCAAAAGAGAGCGCACCCGCATGGCCGGCTTGATTGCGCGCACTTGAATTGGGCGTTAATCCGCTCCAGGAACTTTCTGCCGTGGGGCAAATGCATGGCACGCAAACTGCTAAAGCTTGCTTGCGAGCCATCGCACAACATCGCACACCATCGAACCACCAATAAACTCTTAGGAGCATCAATGTCTCGTCGCACCCTCTTGAAAGCGACCGCTGCCGGCGCCCTCATGCTAACCGCTTCCGCATGGATGCCGCAGGCTCTTGCCGCTGACACCATCAAGGTCGGTATCCTTCACTCGCTGTCGGGCACGATGGCCATCTCCGAGACTTCGCTCAAGGATGTCGCGCTGATGACGATCGATGAAATCAACGCCAAGGGCGGCGTAATGGGCAAGAAGCTCGAAGCCGTGGTGGTCGACCCGGCATCCAATTGGCCGCTGTTCGCGGAAAAAGCACGCCAGCTCATCACCCAGGACAAGGTCGCGGTGGTGTTCGGCTGCTGGACTTCCGTCTCCCGCAAATCGGTGCTGCCGGTATTCAAGGAATTGAACAGCCTCCTGTTCTACCCGGTGCAGTATGAAGGCGAGGAACTCGAGAAGAATGTGTTCTACACCGGCGCGGCACCGAACCAGCAGGCGATTCCCGCGGTCGAGTATCTGATGTCGAAGGATGGCGGCGGCGCCAAGCGCTTCGTCCTGCTCGGCACCGATTATGTGTATCCGCGCACCACCAACAAGATCCTGCGCGCCTTCCTGAAATCGAAGGGCGTCAAGGATTCCGACATCGACGAGGTCTACACGCCGTTCGGCCATTCCGACTACCAGACCATCGTCGCCAACATCAAGAAATTCTCGGCCGGCGGCAAGACAGCGGTGATCTCCACCATCAACGGCGACTCCAACGTGCCCTTCTACAAGGAACTCGGCAACGCCGGCCTGAAGGCAACCGATGTGCCGGTCGTGGCATTCTCGGTGGGCGAAGAGGAACTGCGCGGCGTCGACACCAAGCCGCTGGTCGGCCACCTGGCGGCATGGAACTACTTCCAGTCGGTCAAGAACCCGGCCAACGAAGCCTTCATCAAGCAGTGGAAAGCGTATGCCAAGGAGAAGAAGCTGCCGAACGCCGACACCGTGGTCACCAACGACCCGATGGAAGCCACCTATGTCGGCATCCACATGTGGAAGCAGGCGGTCGAGAAGGCCAAGTCCACCGACACCGACAAGGTGATCGCGGCGATGGGCGGCCAGACCTTCAAGTCGCCGTCGGGCTTCGAACTGGTGATGGACAAGACCAACCACCACCTGCACAAGCCGGTCATGATCGGCGAGATCAAGCCGGATGGCCAGTTCAGCGTGGTCTGGAAGACCAAGGGCCCGCTGCGCGCCCAGCCGTGGAGCCCGTTCATCGCCGGCAACGAGGCCAAGCAGAAGATGTAATCGCCTTAAAGCGCATGCCGGCATCTCATCGATGAGATGCCGGCCATGAAGCACCATGAGCCGGAGAGTGGCTCCCAGTTCCACCCTCCGGCTTTTTTACGCCCGTCGTTTCCGTGCGTCCCAAGACATCGCAAATGAACCCACTCAAAAGAATCCTCGCCATCGGATGGCTGTGCGCAACGGCGCTCACGGCCCATGCGGCGATCGATCCAGCCCTGCTCAAGCCGCTTGCCGGCGACGATCCGGATGCGCGCATCGAAGCCGTCAACAAGATCGCAGCCCTTGCCAGCGACGATGCGGTCAAGGTATTGAATGCGCTGAAGAACGATAACCTGTACGCGACGCCGGAAGGCCGCGTCTATGCAGTCGAAGACGGCAAGGCCTTCGATCCGGAAAGCGGCACCACCGTGCCGACACCGGACGGCATCGACGGCATTACCGTCAACAACCGCCTGCGCAGCGCGATCGACGGCGCCATGTCGGGCCTGCGCCTGCTGTCGGCCGACCGCGGCGAACGCCTCGCGGCGGCGAGGTCCATGGAAAAGAATGCCGACCCTGGCCAACTGCCCCTGATCACCAAGGCGCTGGAGAAGGAAAGCGACCCGGAGATCAAGTCCGTGCTGCAGCTGGTGGCCGCCACAGCCAATCTGCAGTCGCCCGATGCAGCGACCCGCAAGGCGGCGGTCGAGGCGCTCAAGGACAGTACCAACGCCAACCTGAAGCCGCTGCTGATGCAGCTGCTGGAGAAAAATCCTGACGGCAGCTACGTCGAACCGGATGAATCGGTGCGTGTTGCCGCCGTCGGCACCATCAGCGCCATGAATGCGCGCGAAACCCGCACCGAGTTCGTCGGCAACCTGTTCTACGGCGTATCGCTGGGCAGCGTGCTGCTGCTGGCGGCGCTCGGACTGGCGATCACCTTCGGCCTGATGGGCATCATCAACATGGCGCACGGCGAGCTGCTGATGATCGGCGCCTATACCACCTACGTCTGCCAGCTCGTGTTCCGCCAGTATTTGCCGGGCGCGGTCGACTTCTATCTGCTGGCGGCGCTGCCCGCGGCGTTTTTCGTCGCCGGGGCGGTCGGCATCGCGCTCGAACGCACAGTCATCCGCTGGCTGTACGGCCGGCCGCTGGAAACCCTGCTCTGCACCTGGGGTATCAGCCTGGTGCTGATGCAGCTGGTGCGCTCCATCTTCGGCGCGCAGAACGTGGAAGTCTCCAATCCGTCCTGGATGTCGGGCGGCATCACCGTGATGGGTTCGCTGGTGCTGTCCTACAACCGCATCGTGATCATCTTCTTCGCGCTGTTCGTGGTGGCCGCGGTCTGGGCCATCCTCAACAAGACCCGCCTCGGCCTGTTCGTGCGCGCCGTGACGCAGAACCGGCGCATGGCCGACTGCGTCGGCGTCTCGACCGGCAAGATCGACATGATGACCTTCGGCCTCGGCTCGGGCATCGCCGGCCTCGGCGGCGTGGCGCTGTCGCAGCTGGGCAATGTCGGCCCCGACCTCGGCCAGGGCTATATCGTCGACTCCTTCATGGTGGTGGTGCTGGGCGGCGTCGGCCAGCTGGCCGGCACCGTGATCGCCGCGTTCGGCCTGGGCGAAGTCAACAAGTTCCTCGAACCCTTCGCCGGCGCGGTGATGGCGAAAATCGTCATCCTGGTCTTCATCATCATGTTCATCCAGAAACGCCCGCAGGGCCTGTTCGCCATGAAAGGCAGGAGCGCAGAATGACGTCTTCCCTCTTCTCCCGGCCGGCCTGGACCGGCATCGTGGTGTGCGCGGCCCTGCTGGCCCTGCTGCCCATCCTCAACCTGAGCTTCGCGCCCGGCCATGCGCTGCACGTGTCGAGCTATACCGTGGCGCTGATCGGCAAGTTCATGTGCTACGCGATGGCCGCGCTGGCGCTCGACCTGGTGTGGGGCTATACCGGCATACTGTCGCTGGGCCACGGCGTGTTCTTCGCGCTCGGCGGCTATGCGCACGGCATGTACCTGATGCGCGCCATCGGCAAGGACGGCGTCTACCAGAGCCATCTGCCGGACTTCATGGTCTTCCTCGACTGGAAAGCCTATCCCTGGTTCTGGTCGTTCACCGACAATTTCTGGTACAGCATGGCGCTGGTGGTGCTGGTGCCGGGCGTGCTGGCCTTCGTGTTCGGCTACTTCGCCTTCCGTTCCCGCATCAAGGGCGTGTACTTCTCCATCATCACGCAGGCGATGACCTTTGCCTTCATGCTGCTCTTCTTCCGCAACGATACTGGCTTCGGCGGCAATAACGGCTTCACCGACTTCAAGCGCATCCTTGGCTTTTCGATCACGGATGCCGGCACCAAGGCGACGCTGTACCTGGTCACGCTGGGCGCGCTGTTCGGCGCGCTGCTGCTGTGCCGCTGGATCGTGACGTCCAAGCTCGGACGGGTGCTGCAGGGCGTGCGCGACTCGGAGTCGCGGCTGATGTTCATCGGCTACAACCCGCTGTGGTTCAAGCTGTTCGTCTGGACCCTGTCGGCGGTCCTGTGCGGCATCGCCGGCGCGCTGTACGTGCCGCAGGTCGGCATCATCAATCCGTCCGAAATGTCGCCCGGCAATTCGATCGAAATGGTGATCTGGGCCGCGGTCGGCGGGCGCGGTTCGCTGATCGGCCCCATCATCGGCGCGTTTTCGGTCAATGGTCTCAAGAGCTGGTTTACAGCCGCCTTTCCCGACCTCTGGCTGTATGCGCTCGGCATGATCTTCATCCTCGTCACGCTGTTCATGCCCCAGGGCATCGTCGGCCTGGCGCGCAAGCTGCAGAAACAGCAGAAAACCGTGGAGGCAGCATGAACGACATGGCAAGGAACCGCGAACTCGACGTGCAGAGCGAGCATGCGGATCACGGCACTTCCTACGGACGCGTCAAGCGGGAAGGCGTCGACACCACGCACGGCGCCATCCTGTACCTGGAAGACATCACCGTATCCTTCGACGGCTTCAAGGCAATCAACAAGCTCAACCTCGACATCTCGGTCGGCGAACTGCGCTGCATCATCGGCCCCAACGGCGCCGGCAAGACGACGATGATGGACGTCATCACCGGCAAGACACGCCCGGCTTCCGGCACTGCCTACTTCGGCCAGACCATGGATCTGACCAGGATGACGGAATTCGAGATCGCGCATGCCGGCATCGGCCGCAAGTTCCAGCGCCCTACCGTGTTCGAACAGCACACGGTGTTCGAAAACCTGGAGCTGGCGATGAAGATGGACAAGCGGGTCAAGCCGACCCTCTTCTTTCGCCTGACTTCGGAGCAGAAGGGAAAGATCGAGGAAATCCTCAAGCTGATCCGCCTGAACGGCCAGGAGCAGCGTCCCGCCGGCCTGCTTTCGCACGGGCAGAAGCAATGGCTGGAGATCGGCATGCTGCTGATGCAGGAACCGCAGCTGCTGCTGCTCGACGAGCCGGTCGCCGGCATGTCGGATGCGGAAACCGCGCGCACCGCCGAACTGCTCAACGAACTGCGCGGCAAGCATTCGATCATGGTGGTCGAGCATGACATGGCCTTCGTCAACGAGATCGCGCGCGACGGCAAGGTGACCGTGCTGCATGAAGGCTCGGTGCTGGCCGAAGGCACGATGCAGCAGGTGCAGTCGGACGAACGTGTCATTGAAGTCTACCTGGGGCGCTGAGCGCTCATTCATCCACACCTGGACCAAGAACATGCTCAACGTCGAAAAGCTCAATCAATACTACGGTTCCTCCCATACCCTGCGCGGCGTCTCGCTCGATCTGCAGAAGGGCCAGTGCCTGGCCCTGCTCGGCCGCAACGGCGTCGGCAAGACCACGCTGCTGAAATGCCTGATGGGCGTGCTGCCGGTCGCCGCCGGCAATGTCAGGCTGGACAACCGCGACATTACCAAACTCAAGCCGCATGAACGCGCGGCCCTCGGCATCGCCTATGTGCCCCAGGGCCGGGAAATCTTCGCCCGCCTCACCGTGGAAGAAAACCTGATGATGGGCATGGCGGTCAAGCCGGGCCGCCAAGCGTCGAAGATACGCGGCGAAGTCTTCGAACTGTTCCCGGTGCTCAAGGAAATGCTGCACCGGCGCGGCGGCGACCTGTCCGGCGGCCAACAGCAGCAGCTGGCGATTGCGCGGGCGCTGCTGGCCGACCCCAAGCTCATCATCCTCGACGAGCCGACCGAAGGCATCCAGCCCTCGATCATCAAGGACATCGGCCGCGTCATCCGCCTGCTGCGCGAACGCGGCGACATGGCAATCCTGCTTTGCGAACAGTATTTCGACTTCGCGCAGGAGCTGGCCGACAAATTCGTCGTGCTGTCGCGCGGCGAAGTGGTGGCGTCCGGCGTGCAGGCGCAGATGAGCGGCGAGGACATCAAGCGGCACTTGGCGGTATAGTCTGCGCATGAAACGAATTGCCGACGAAGCCGTTTTCGCTCCCGCAGCACATGCCCGCTGGCAAGCCCGCCTGTCGCTGGGCTTCGAGTCCGACCGCGGCACCACCAGGCTGGTGGAGCGCGAGCATGCGGGGCCGCTGCGCGTACAGAAGCCGCTCTACCCGGAAGGCAATGCGGTGTGCCATGCGATCGTCATCCATCCGCCGGGCGGCGTGGTCGGCGGCGACGAACTCGACCTGCGCGCGCGCGTCGGCGCGCAGGCCAGCGCCTTGCTGGCTACGCCCGGCGCGGCGAAGTGGTACAAGGCCAACGGCCATGTCTCGCGCCAGAACATCCATCTATCGACCGGCGACGGTGCGACGCTGGAATGGCTGCCGCAGGAAACCATCTTCTTCGATGCCGCCCATGTCCGGCTCGACCATCAGGTCGAACTCGGCAAGGACGCCAGCTATATCGGCTGCGAGATTCTGTGTTTCGGCCGCACCGCTTCGGGTGAATCGTTCAATGCCGGCACAGTCGAGCAGCGCACCGGCATCCGGCGCGACGGCAGGCTGGTCTGGTTCGAACAGGGCAGGCTTGAGGCCGGCACCGCCGCCATGAGCAGTCCTCTCGGCCTGGCCGGCCGCACCGTATGCGCGACGCTGATCGCGGTCGGCAGGCAGCTGCCCGGCAGCGTAATTGCCGCACTGCGCGAGATCGATGCGCCGGCCGGTTCGTTCGGCGTCACGCAGATGAAGTCGGTCGTGGTGGTCCGGCATCTCGGTGATTCGAGCGAGGTGGCGCGCCGCCTGATGCTTGATGCCTGGCGGCTTCTGCGGCCGGCGCTGACCGGCCGCGAAGCGGTCGTGCCGCGCATCTGGAACACCTGAAATAGCACCGCAATCCCCTACTCACAACACTTCAAAGCGGAGAACCCGGATGGAGCTGACTCCAAGAGAAAAAGACAAACTCCTGATCTTTACCGCCGCCCTGCTGGCCGAACGGCGCAAGGCGCGCGGCCTGAAGCTCAACTATCCCGAGGCGGTCGCGCTGATCACCGCAGCCATCATGGAAGGCGCGCGCGACGGCCGCACCGTCGCCGAGCTGATGTCCGAGGGCACGAAGATCCTGACGCGCGACGACGTGATGGACGGCGTCGCCGACATGATTCCCGACATCCAGGTGGAAGCCACCTTCCCCGACGGCACCAAGCTCGTCACCGTGCATCACCCGATTCCATAGGAGAAAACATGATTCCTGGAGAAATGCTGATCGAGGACGGCGAGATCGAACTCAACGCCGGCCGGCAAACCGCGACCGTCACCGTGGCCAACAGCGGCGACCGCCCGATCCAGGTCGGCTCGCACTTTCACTTCTTCGAAGTCAATTCCGCGTTGCAGTTCGACAGGCAAACCGCCTACGGCATGCGCCTCAACATCGCAGCCGGCACCGCGGTGCGCTTCGAGCCCGGGCAGCAGCGCACCGTGGAACTGGTCGCGCTGGCGGGCAACCGCGTGGTCTACGGATTCAATGCCAAGGTCATGGGGAGACTCAAATGAGCCGCATCTCCCGTCAAGCCTATGCCGAAATGTTCGGCCCCACCGTCGGCGACCGCGTACGCCTGGCCGATACCGAACTGTTCATCGAAGTCGAGAAGGATTTCACCATCTACGGCGAGGAAGTGAAATTCGGCGGAGGCAAGGTGATCCGCGACGGCATGGGCCAGTCGCAGCGCAATCACAAGGATGTGATGGATACCGTCATCACCAATGCGCTGATCCTCGACCACTGGGGCATCGTGAAAGCCGACATCGGCTTGAAGAACGGCCGCATCGCCAACATCGGCAAGGCCGGCAATCCGGACATCCAGCCCGGCGTCACCATGGCCATCGGCGGCGCCACCGAGATCATTGCCGGCGAAGGCATGATCGTCACCGCGGGCGGCATCGATTCGCATATCCATTTCATCTGCCCGCAGCAGATCGAGGAAGCGCTGATGTCGGGCGTGACCACCATGCTCGGCGGCGGCACCGGCCCCGCCGTCGGCACCGCGGCGACCACCTGCACGCCGGGCCCCTGGCACATCCATTCGATGCTGTCGGCAGCCGATGCCTTCCCGATGAACCTGGGCTTCCTCGGCAAGGGCAATGTCAGCCTGCCGACGCCGCTGGAAGAGCAGATCCGCGCCGGCGTGATCGGACTCAAGCTGCACGAGGACTGGGGCACCACGCCCGCCGCCATCGACAATTGCCTGTCGGTGGCCGACCGCATGGATATCCAGGTCGCAATCCATACCGATACGCTGAACGAGGGCGGCTTCCTTGAGGATACGCTGGCCGCCTTCAAGGACCGCACCATCCACACCTTCCATACCGAGGGCGCCGGCGGCGGCCATGCGCCGGACATCATCGCGGCGGTCGGTCAGGGCAATGTGCTGCCCTCCTCCACCAATCCGACCCGGCCCTATACGGTCAATACGCTGGACGAGCATCTCGACATGCTGATGGTCTGCCATCATCTCGACCCGGCGATCGCGGAAGACATCGCCTTCGCCGAATCGCGCATCCGCCGTGAGACGATCGCGGCCGAGGATATCCTGCACGACATCGGCGCGATTTCCATGATGTCTTCGGATTCGCAGGCCATGGGCCGCGTCGGCGAAGTCATCATGCGCACCTGGCAGACCGCCCACAAGATGAAGGTGCAGCGCGGCTCGCTGGCCGAGGACTCCTCGCGCAACGACAACTTCCGCGCCAAGCGCTACATCGCCAAGTACACGATCAATCCGGCGATCACGCACGGCATCTCGCACGTGGTCGGCTCGCTGGAAGTCGGCAAGATCGCCGACATCGTGCTGTGGAAGCCGGCCTTCTTCGGCGTCAAGCCGTCGATGATCCTCAAGAGCGGCATGATCGCGGCGGCGCAGATGGGCGATCCGAACGCATCCATCCCGACCCCGCAGCCGGTGCATTACCGGATGATGTTCGGCGCCTTCGGCGGCGCATTGCGCACCTCGTTCACCTTCGTCTCGCAGGCGGGTTTCGATGCCGGCGTCGGCGAGGCGCTCAAGCTGAACAAGACACTGATCCCGGTGAAGAACACGCGCAACGTGCGCAAGGCCGACATGATCCACAACGGCCTGGCTCCCGTGATGGAAGTCGATCCCGAGACTTACGAGGTGCGGGCGGACGGCGAGCTGCTGGTCTGCGAACCGGCGAAGGTGCTGCCGATGGCGCAGCGATATTTTCTTTTCTGACCACATGCTGACACTTCATACGAAAATAGAACAGGCCGACAAGATCGACGGCGAACTCGTCCTCCCCTACGACCTGCGCGAAAAGAGCCGCCTGCGTGCCCAACTCGCCTCGGGCGAAGACGTTGCGGTGCTCACCGTGCGCGGCACGGTGCTGCGCAACGGCGACCTGCTCAAGGGCGACGACGGGCGCATCGTAAAAATCACGGCAGCCAAGGAGGCCACCTACCGCGTCGAATGCGACACGCCGCGCAATCTCTTGCGCTGCGCCTTCCATCTCGGCAACCGCCATACCCAGGCGCAGGTGGAGCAAGCGAGTGGCGACCCGCAGAATGGCTTTCTGCGCATCCGCAAGGACGCCGTTCTCAAGGAAATGCTGGAAGGCCTGGGCGCGACGGTGACCGAGGAACTGGCAGCCTTCGAACCGGAGTCGGGTGCCTACGGCGGAGGCCATCACCACCACGGCGATGATCACCACCATCCGCTGGCGCCGATCCCGCTGCGCCAGAAGATCCACCGTCCGTCGGACAAGGGCTGAGATGCAGGCGACCGCACTGCTGCACCTGTTGCAGCTGGCCAGCCCTTCCCTGCCGATCGGCGCCTACAGCTATTCGCAGGGACTGGAAGCGGCACTGGAAAACGGCACGGTGCATGACGAGGCAACGGCGCGCGGCTGGATCATCGACACGCTGCATCATGTGGTTGCACGCTTCGAGGCGCCGGTGCTGTGGCGGCTGCTGCAGGCCTTCGAGGCGCGCGATGCGGCGCGCGTGGCGGAATGGAACGAGCGCTTCGTCGCCGCCCGCGACACTGCGGAATTCCGCGCCGAGACGATACAGATGGGTTATTCGCTGGCGAAGCTGGCGATCGACCTGAAGATCGGCGACGATGCGCTGCGCGGTATCTTGCAGACGCAGCCGGAAGTGCCACTGCCCACCGCGCTGGCTTACGCCGCCGTCGCGCTCGACGTGCCGCATGAGGCCGCGCTGCTGGGCATGCTGTTTTCCTGGGCCGAGAACCAAGTGCTGGTCTGCGTCAAGTCGGTTCCGCTCGGCCAGGTGGCCGGCCAGCGCCTGCTGCTGTCGCTGCAGCCGGAGCTTGAGATCGCGGCGCAGCAGGCGATGCTGCTTGCCGATCACGAGCTTTCCAACTGGTCGCCAAGCCTGTCGCTGCTGTCAATGCGGCACGAAGTTCAGTACAGCCGGCTATACCGCTCCTGAGCCATCCCGATTTTTTTCGAATACATAGAGACAACACATGACGACTACTTCCAATCCCCTGCGCGTTGGCATCGGCGGCCCGGTCGGCTCCGGCAAGACGGCGCTGTGCGAAATGCTGTGCAAGGCGATGCGCGACCATTACGACATGGCCGTCATTACCAACGACATCTACACCAAGGAAGACATGGAGATCCTGCTGCGCGCCGATGCCTTGCCGGCGGAGCGCCTGATGGGCGTGGAGACCGGCGGCTGTCCGCATACCGCGATCCGCGAAGATGCATCGATCAACCTCGAAGCCATCGCCCGCATGAGCGCGGACTTTCCCGACCTCGACCTGATCCTGGTGGAATCCGGCGGCGACAACCTCGCCGCCACCTTTAGCCCGGAACTGTCGGACCTGACCATCTATGTAATCGATGTGGCCGGCGGCGAAAAAATTCCCCGCAAGGGCGGCCCGGGCATCACCCGTTCCGACCTGCTGATCATCAACAAGACCGATCTCGCGCCCTATGTCGGCGCCAACCTCGACATCATGGCCAGCGATGCGAAGAAGATGCGCGGCGAGCGGCCATTCATCTTTACCAACCTGCGCAGCGGCGACGGCGTGGAGAAGGTAGTCGAATTCATCCGCAGGCAGGGTTTGCTGGATGAAGTGAAGAAATGAGAACTTGAGAAAATAAAGATGAATCGAAGGCGCGCCAGGCGCGCCTTCGATTCATCTCTTCAAACCGGCTGGTACTCGGCATTGAACCCGTCGAGGCCGACCAGCATCTTCGTGTAGGCAGCCTCCACCTGGTCCGGCGCTCCCTTCACGCCGAGTTCGATATGCCGGCGCGTATTGGCGTCGCCGACGCTCGGCAGGCTGAACACCTTGACCAGTGGATATTGTGCTTCGATTGCTTCCATCAGCGGCGTCAGCGTCGATTCGGCCTGCTCGAACACCAGCACCGCTTTCTCCAGGCGAGGGACGGTCTGGAACAGATGCGAATACTTGGTATCGAGCACCCATTCGATCATCGGCCAGGCCATCACCGGGAAACCCGGGACGAAATAGGTTGCGCCGCCGACGCCATGGCCGACGGAGAAACCGGGGATCTTGTTGTAGGGATTGGGAATGATGTCCGAGCCCTGCGGAAACTCTCCCATCTTCAGCCGGTGCGCATTGTCGGACGCGTTGTAGTCGGGCTCCTTGCCTGCCTCGCGCGCGACATCGGCGATGCGCTCCTCGATCTTCAGTTTGGCTTCCGGATGCAGCGCCAGAGGTAACCTCAGCGCCGCCGCGGCGCACTGCCGCGTGTGATCATCGGGCGTTGCGCCGATGCCGCCGCAGGAAAACACGATATCGTCACCTTCGAAAACGCGCTGCAGGATGGACGTGATGCGCGAGCGGTCGTCACCCGCGTATTCCGCCCAGGACAACTGCAGTCCCCGGGCATTGAGCATTTCAACCACTTTGGGGAAATGTTTGTCGGTGCGCTTACCGGAGAGGATTTCGTCGCCGATGATGATCAGTCCGAAGGCCATGGCAGATGGGAAGTGGTCAAAAGGGCATTATGCCTCAGTCGCCGCGATCCGGCCGAAGGTCGATCAATCAGGTAGCGATCAGTTGATGTCCTTCATCGATGCGGCAGGCGTCAGGACTGCGGCGGAAGCCGGCGCCGAGCGATATTGCCGCAGTGCATCGAGGCAGTAATGCTCGAACCACAGGCCGGTGAATACGAACACCAGCACGTACAGCCAGATCGCGCCGGCTGCAAGCAAGGGGAAAAAGATCACCGACAGCGCACCGCCCAGCCACAGCAGGGTGGGCGCCGCGCCCATGGCGCCGGTGATGGCGCCGATCGCCAGCAGCGGCCAGCGGTGCCGGCGCAGCAGCGTTTTCATTTCCTCCGCGCTCGCGTGTTCGGACAGCGCGTCGTAAGCCATCACGCGATAAGTCAGCCATCCCCACAGCGCAGGCTGCACGACGAAAGTGAGCGGCGGGAACAGGGCTAGGGGCAGCGTCGCCAGCCACAGGAAGACGAAGACCAAGAAGGAAGTTCCGCCGACCCACAGGCTGCCGAACAGGGAACCGCCCTTCTTCTGATCGAGTTCGGGATAATGGCGGCTGCCGACATGCTTCACGATGATGGGCATGGCCATCACGGCGACGAACAGCAGCGCCGTCAGGATCATCAGCGGCAGCAGGACCCACATCGCGATCAGCGGCACCAGCACCGCATTGATCGCGCCCAGGCCGAGCCAGCCGAGCATGTCGCCGGCGACGCGGAAGCCGCCGTTGTCTGTGAAATAGGCATGCAGCCAGTCGATCATCGGCTGCAGTCCCAGCCACAGCAGCACGCCCCAGATCGCCATCGAAACGATGAAGGGCAGCACGGTCAGCAGCAGCATCCTGATATGCAGCTGCGACAGCAGCGCCTTGCCGAAAGCGAACAGGATTTTTTGCATCAGGAGGCCTTCCCAATGGAGAACTCCAGCATGCGCTTCAGTCCGAGCCGCTGCTGCGCCCAGAAACCGGAACCGTAGTCGCGGCCCTTGCCTTGCGGCGGAGGCAGCTGATCGCGCACGCCGGTATCGGCGAATTCCTTGCTGAAGTTGGCGGAGCCGAACAGGATGTCCCAGACCGGGAACAGCACTGCGAAGTTGCAGCCCCGAAGTTTGCGCTGGCCGGCCGATTCATGGCCGATGCCGATCGCATGATGGGTACGGTGGAATCGCGGCGACACCATCAGGCGCTCTCCGATGGCTCCGAAATGGATGCGCACATTCGCATGCTGCAGGCTCTGCTGCATGCGCGATACCACTACCAGCAGCAGGTACTGGGATGGCTCCACGCCGATGACCAGGGCGATCGCCGCCATGTAGACATCGCGCAGCAGGTCGTCGAGCAGATGGTTGCGGTTGTCCGACCAGAGGTTCATGTCAGCCTGGCTGTGATGCAGGCTGTGCAGCCCCCACCACCAGCCGATCTGATGGCTGGAGCGGTGATACCAGTAATCGAAGAAGTCCAGCACGACCAGATAGATGAAGAATGCGACCAGCGGAATGTCGGTCACGCCCGGCCACAAGGATTCCAGATTGAAGTGCACCACGCCGACCAGGCGCAGGTGGCCGGCGATGGCATCGAATAGCGGATCGAGCAGGAAGAACACGGCCAGGGTGAACGCGCCGAGGCGGTGAACACAGGTATAGAGGAAATCGATTCGCCGCGCCGCCGGATCTATGTTTTTCTTTACCGGAATCCAGGCTTCGAGCGGACGCAGGATCAGAAACAGCAGGGTCAGCTCGATCAGGCCGATCAGGAACCATTCGGTGCCGTCGAAGGCTTCCTCGGTGATATCGCCAAGCGAAAAGGCATAGAGGAGCGGATGCACAACTGCCTGGAACAGCCAGCCATGCACCTCCGAGAACCATTCAACCAGGATATGAATCATGATTCGGCGTATGTCGCAATGAATTGTTGTTATTGAAACCAGTAAGGCAAGCCAGTGAAGCAAACCAGCGCGGCAGCCCGGCGATGCTCAGCGTTTCGCGCGATAGGCCGGATGTTCGCGCAAGGTGGCAAAGCAGAAGCCTTTTTGTTTCAGCCCTGCGATGAGGGGATCGAGAACCGCCGGCGCCCAGGGATCCTTGCGCGACCAGATGCCGAGATGGGCGACGAAGATATCACCATCCTTCAATCCCTTCAATGACCGCTCCAGCAGCTTCGCGTTCGGCCACTTGTCGCTGGGCAGTTCATCACCGGAAAAACCGGGTCCGTCGGTCCACCCGACATGCGCATAGCCGCAGGACTTGCCTGCCGCCAGCAGCCCCGGCGTGGTCCTGCCGCCGGGAGCGCGCCACAGCGGGTCGAGCCTGCTTCCGGTCAGCTCCGTGAAGCGCGTCTCGACCCGCCTGAGCTCGTCGCAAACCTGGGCGGCGGTCCATGCCAGCTTCTTTCCCGCATCGGGGCCGAACTGAGGCTTCATTTCCAGGCGTCCGTCGGGCAAGTCTCGCTGGACATAAACATGGTCGAAGGTATGGCTGCCGAACGCATGACCCTCGGCGACCCGCGCTTTCCAGTAGCCGGACCAGGAAGGATCGAGCGAGTGGTCGCCGTTGACCGTCTTTTCGTTGGCAAGGAAGAAGGTGGCGCGGACCTTGTGTCGAGCCAGCGTGTCGGCGATGGTTTGCGCTTGCGACTGGCTGCCTGTATCGAAGGTGAAATAAAGCGTGCCCTTGCAGCTTTCGGGCTGGGCGCCCGCTGCCAGTGCCGCCGGCACGGTCGCGGCGCACAGGCAGGCGGCGGCCAGTGCTCGGTTCATTACATCCGCGGAGCGTGGTTGGCGAAATACACGCCGTGCGGAGAGCGGCCGACCGGGATGGTGCGCACCACTTTCTTGGACGGGACATCGATCACCGCGACCTTCTTCACCCAGCGCAGCGTCACCCACAGGGTCTTGCCGTCGTCGGCCAGTTCCATGCAGTCCGGCCCGCCCGGCACGTTGATGGTGCCGACGTTTTCCAGCGTCTGCTGGTCGATGACGTTGATGGTATTCGAGACCCGGTTGGAGACGAAGATATGACGCTTGTCGCCCATCGCGCGGAAGTTGTGCGCGCCCTCGCCCGTCCTGATCTTCTTGACGGTTTTTTGCGCGCGCCAGTCGATCACCTCGACATAATCACTACCCATGATGCCGACCAGGAGGTGCTTGTCGTCCGGCGTCATGACGATACCCGCCGGCAGCTTTCCTACCGGGATGGTCCATTTGACGGTCTGGGTGGCGAGATCGATGGCGCTGATCTCGTTGCTCCCCTGCTGCGTGACGAAGACGGTCTTGCTGTCGGCGCTGAACGCCATGTGGCTGGGCAGCTTGCCAAGCGGAAGACGCTTGGACAGCTTCAGGTCCTTGCCGTTGTAGCTGTAGATATCGACATGGTCGAGACGCAGTGCGTTGGACACGAACCATTTCTGGTCGGGCGAAAAACCGATCTGGTATGGATCGATGATGTCCTTGATGCGGCTCTGTATCTGTCCGGTCTTCGGATCGAGGAATACCAGTTCGTTGCCGACGGCGCTGCCCACGATGAGGGACTTGCTGTCGGGAGTGGCCATCAGGTGATGCGGCTCCTTGCCGACATTGATGTTCCCCACCTCCTTGAAGGTTGTCTGATCGATCAGGCTGACGCTCGCGTCGCGCGAGTTCAGCACCACGACGACGTTCGCATGCGCGGCCGAGGCCAGCAAAAGGGTGGGTAATGCGGAAAAGGCAAGGACAAGAGGTCGGAGCATGGAAACCACTAGCTAAAAGGATGCGGCTCTTATTTTACTTTGCAGAAACCGCGTTTAATGAAGAATATCTCTGGCGTGTTGCGCAATCGATGCGCTTGTTAAGCGTGCATGTCAAAATTGGCAGGAATGCGATTTGCACGTTTTCAAGTGCAGCCAAGCCAGCGCAGTAACGGCCGTTCATGCGCAAGCGTTGACACGTCGATGCGTTGAGTTCACATCACTGACCACACCATTGGCGACAACCAGCCACACCACCGATATGCCCATGCACCTTATCCAGATTCTCTTACCGCTGTATGACAATGCCGCGGCTCCGCAGCCAGCCGAATTGTTCGGAAAGACACGCGAGGAACTGATCGGCCGCTTCGGCGGGTTAACCGCCTATACGCGCGCTCCGGCCAAAGGATTGTGGCAGGAAGATGCCTCGACCACCATGAACGACGATATCGTCATCTACGAGGTCATGACGGAGTCGCTCGACAACGCGTGGTGGCATACCTACCGGGGCATTCTGGAACAGCGCTTTCGGCAGGAAGCGATCATCGTCCGGGCGCTGCCGCTCACGCTTCTGTAGGCAGGATCGATGACACGGGCCTGCCCCGAAGCCGCCGTCGACAACTGCTACAATCGCAGCACCTTGAACAAACGACAAAGGAAAAACATGTCCACCACCATGACCGCTTCCGGTTTGCAATATGAAGAAGTCACTGTCGGCTCCGGCGATGAAGCCAAGGCCGGCCAGCATGTCACCGTGCACTACACCGGCTGGCTGCAGAATTCCGACGGCAGCGCAGGCAAGAAATTCGACTCCAGCAAGGACCGCAACGACCCCTTCGAATTTCCGCTGGGCGCCGGCCATGTGATCAAGGGCTGGGATGAGGGCGTGCAAGGCATGAAGGTCGGCGGCGTGCGCAAGCTCATCATTCCGTCATCGCTCGGTTATGGCGCGCGCGGCGCCGGCGGCGTCATCCCGCCGAACGCGACCCTCATTTTCGAAGTTGAACTTTTGGGTGTCTGACCGCTCTTTCTCAAGAGCATCATTACTCCGTAGCCAGTAGTTGCAACGCTGCACCCGGTTTAACCGGGTGTCACGGCTGAGCCGCCTGGCCTGCTGATATGCAGGCCAGGCGGTCCGGATAGTACTGAAGCCGCAGCGATTTCAACGACCCTGACCGCGTCTGCGGTCTTTACTGGATTCGGCCATGCCATTCAAGCAAGTCCTGCTTTACGTTTTCCTCAGCACCACCATCCTTCACATTAACGGTTGCGCAGCGGTTAGCGTCGCGACGACGGCAGTGTCCGTTGCAGGCACCGCCGTCAGCGTGGGCGTTGCGGCCGGCTCAATCGCGGTTGGCACGGCCACCACCGTGGCCAAGGGCGCTGTCGCGGTCGGCGGGGCCGTCGTTGGTGACGACGACGAATGAAACCGGAACGGCAGAGTGCGCTGTATGTCCGGCATAGCGGGCCGAGAGTTTCCTCTAGAGCTTTACTTTGGCGCCCATTTTTTCTGTGATATTTTTTGCAGCACTGGCTCCGGCCACACAGGCGGTCGGCCTGCAGCGCTCCGGCCGATCAGAATATCAATATGAAGATACCAGGAACGAAAAGCATGAGCCTTCAAAACCAGTTCGAACAAGCGGTCGCCGATTCCAAAAACTTGCCGGAACGCCCCGACAACATGACCCTGTTGAAGCTGTACGGCCTTTACAAGCAGGCAAGCGCCGGCGATGCCGACGGCGAACGCCCCGGTTTCACCGATATGATCGGCCGCGCGAAATATGATGCATGGGATGCACTGAAAGGCGTGTCCCAGGAGGACGCGATGCAGCAGTACGTCGATCTGATCGCGGATCTGAAAGGCTGAGCTGAAAAGCTGAGCTTACGAGCCGATGTGAAAATGAGCGACCGTTCGAAGTAACCACCGTTCGATCGGCTACGCCGCGGCAAAGACTCTCTCCATCTTTGCCGCAACCTTTTCCTCTATCTTTGCCGCGAATGCCTTCATCAGGAAACCAAGCCTGATTTCCAGCAGGGCTTCCCTTTCAAGAAGAGTCAATGCGCCCGACACGCCCGACCGCTGGAACAGCAATACATTGCCGTCCCACTGCAGCGCCATGTCGAAATCTCTTGCCATTTGTTCCGCGACTTCCTGCGCGGCAGCCTTCGCTCCCTGGTGACTGAGAGAATGTTGCTGCCTGATACTGATATCCGCCATACCTAAACCTTCTTGTTCACTTCCGGGTTAAGGATATTGGGAGGCGCTGCGCCCGTCAATGCGGCAATCAGGTTTGCGGCCGCGCAGTCGGCCATTGCGCGGCGCGTGGGCTCGGAAGCGCTCGCGATATGCGGCGTCAGCACAACATTGGAAAGATCGAGGAACCCGGGGTCGAAGGCTGGTTCGTTTTCGAACACATCGAGCCCGGCGGCCGCCAGCCGGTTCGCCCGCAATGCGGCAATCAGCGCGGCATCGTCGACGATGCCGCCTCGGGCGATATTGATCAGCGTCGCACTCGGCTTCATCAGCGCCAGTTCATCGGCTCCAATCGTGTGATGCACATCGGGCGAATACGGCAGGGCGAGGACAAGATGGTCAGCCGTGCGCAGCAGTTCTTCCTTGCTGACATAACGCGCGTTGTTGGCGCGCGCCTCGCGCTGCTCGTCGAGCCGCGAACGGTTATGGTAGATCACGCGCATGTCGAAGCCCATCGAGCGGCGCGCGATGGCCTGGCCGATGCGGCCCATGCCCAGAATGCCCAGCGTGGCGCCGTGGATGTCCATGCCCAGCAAGGTGTCGTAGCGCCATTTCTGCCATTTGCCGGCCCGCAGATAATGCTCCGATTCCGTGACTCTCCTTGCCGTTGCCAGCAGCAGCGCCCAGGCGAAGTCCGCGGTGGTTTCATTGAGCACATCGGGCGTATTGGTTACCATGATGCCGGCCCGGGTCGCCGCGGCAAGGTCGATGTTGTTGAAGCCGACCGCCATGTTGCAGATTGCCTTGAGCCGGGGACAGGCATGAATCACATCCTCGCTCATGTTGGTGCTCGGCGTGGTGAACACGCCATCCTTGTCCTGCAGCTTCGCAATCAGCTCGGCCTTGGTATAAGCGGCATCTTCCGGATTGGCTTCCACTTCGAAATGCTGCTCCAGCCTTTCGACCACATCGGGAAATACCGCGCGCGTTACGAGAATCCTGGGTTTAGTCATCGCTTGTCACCGGAAGAAAATGAAGGTCATCACAACAAATAGCGGAACCAGCACGGCGCACGACCAGGCCATGTAGCCGAAGAAGGACGGCATCCTGATGCCGCGCTCCTCCGCGATCGCCTTGACCATGAGGTTGGGGGCATTGCCGATATAGCTGTTTGCGCCCATGAATACCGCGCCGCATGAAATCGCCGCCAGGGTCCCGGCCAGCGTCGTCATCAGGACCTGGGGATCGCCGCCGGCGGTATTGAAGAATACCAGATAGGTCGGCGCGTTATCGAGGAACGACGACAGGATGCCGGATGCCCAGAAATACATGGCATTGATCGGCTGGCCGCTGGTATCGGTGACCGCCCTGACGACCGAGGCGAACGCGCCGGCCTCGCCGGCACGCAGCATGGCGATCACGGGCGTGATGGTGATGAAGATTCCGGCAAACAATTTTGCGACTTCCTGGATCGGCCCCCAGCCGAACTCGTTGCCTTCGCGGGCCGACTTCGGCGTCACGCGCAAGGAAATGAAGATGATGGCGACCAGCAGCACGTCCCGCACCAGGTTTTGCAATTCGACTTCCACGCCGTAGACGGGAAAGCTCACGCCCGGCTTCCAGAGCCCGCTCATCAGCACCAGGCCGACGATCGCCGCCAGCAAGGCGAAATTGGCCTTGCCTTCGAAGCTGATCGGCGAATCCGGTGTGGGGTCGGCCGGCGGCGGCAGGACCTCTTCCTTGTTGCGATAGTAATGAAGATCGAGCAGATAGAAGATGGCCAGCAATGCCGAGCATAGGAACAGCGTTTCGGGAAAGATGTGATTGAAGGTCCAGAAGAAATCCACTCCCTTCAGGAAACCGAGGAACAGCGGCGGATCCCCCAGGGGCGTGAGCGAGCCACCGGCATTGGCGACGAGGAAGATAAAGAATACAACGATATGCGCGGCATGCTTGCGGTTGTCGTTGGCGCGGATGAGCGGCCGGATCATCAGCATCGACGCGCCGGTGGTACCCATGAAGCTGGCCAGTACCGTTCCGATGGCGAGCAGGCCGGTATTGAGCGCCGGCGTTCCGTGCAGGTTGCCGCGCACGCAGATGCCGCCCGCCACGACAAACAGCGAGGCGATGAGAATGATGAAGGGAATGTATTCTCCGGCGAACGCATGCACGGCGCCCCCGGCGGCCGTACCCATGCCGAACACGGCGGCGCACGGAAGCAGGAACGCGAGTGCCCAGGCCAGGGTCACCTTGCCGAAATGGTGGTGCCAGAAGCCGGGAACGATCAGGGGACAGAGCGCAATCGACAACAGCAATCCGGCGAAGGGCACGCCCCACCAAGCCGACAGGCCGCTGCCATTCAATTCGGCCGCATGGCACCATAGCGGCGCCATGCCGGCCAAGCCAATGAAAAATCTGGACTGCACTGCCGTCTCCCTGATAGTGATTTTAATGGCGGCAATTTTATCTCGGAACTTCAGGCGCTTTCCGCGTGCCATCTACGTAGTGTTACTGAACCTACACCCTTTCGGGATGCACCCGGTCTTGCCGATATCAATCTCCCAATGAACCGGATCACGCGGAAACTTGTCTTTAAAGCAATAATGCGGTAGGGCCGGCAAGAGCAATGGCAAAAGCACGGGACCATTCAGCGAGGCCGCCGTATTTGCTTATTCATAATCTGTCTAAGTCCGGTTTGTGGGAAACACTCGAATGTCCTAAAATACAAGGCTTTGCGGCGGGTTGCTCGGCAGCTCCAATGCAAATCAGTTTCAGAAAAATTTTCAGATAGGACTGTTATGACCCACGTTGTGACCGAATCCTGCATCCGCTGCCGTTACACCGACTGCGTTGATGTATGCCCGGTAGATTGCTTCCGTGAAGGACCGAATTTTCTTGCAATCGATCCCGACGAGTGCATCGATTGCGCCGTATGCGTAGCGGAATGCCCGGTCAATGCCATTTATGCCGAAGAGGATGTGCCGGCCGACCAGCAGGAATTCATCAAGCTCAATGTCGAACTCGCCCGCATTTGGCCTTCCATCACCAAGACCAAGGATCCGCTTCCGGATGCCGAGGAGTGGAAGGATGTGAAGGAAAAGCTGCACGAACTTGCCAAGTGAGCTAGGCGCCGGAGAAGATCATGAAGCAATGCCGCCGTTCATGCACAAGTGCAAAAACGGCGGCGCTTCAATGACAGGGCAGGAAAAAACGGAAAAAGCGGATCAAAGCGGAAAGCAAGCGAGGAAACGCGGACGCGTCGCGCACCGCTTGAGGGGCTGAAGACCTGAGCTTCGCCAGCAAGATTGCCTTATCGCTCTGCCAGAGCTTGCGGCAAATCCCGATTCGAACAAGGCATCCCGGCTCCCGCCGGCGATGATGAAACGCCAGCGGCGTCAAGCTTCCGCGGGATACCCATTGTCACCACCTCGTCGTACGAAGCAGCGCAATACCGCAGCAGGTTGCATCGACGGCGCGTCGCACGAGCATCGCCTGTCACGGCACGCCGGTGCATGGATGCACGGATGCACCATCGGCAAGGATTTCAATGCCGGACAGCTTGGCCCATGCCGGTTGCCGGAGCCACAGCAAAACTATTTCGATACGATATTACGACGCGGTGCGCATGAAGTCGGGCGTCAGCACGACGGCCGATCCGGATTGCGAGGCATCGGCAGCCGGCTTGACCGCGGCTTTACGGGGCGAAACCTGCTTGCTGCGTACACGGCGCGAGAACGCGGTAATGAATGCCGCATAACCGTTGGAGCCGGGCCGAATGCCTTCCTCTGCCGCCTTGACAATGCCGGTTTCGAACGTATCGCCCAAATCATATGCATAGTCGCCCTTGTCCCAGGCGGATTCATCTCGATTGGCTAATTTCGGTTGCATCTGTTACCTCGATGTAAAACTGATTCAGAGTGAAGAGGAAGGTACTCCCTCGCGATCGAGCCAACTTTACCTGTGTCGAGCCATCATCTTCAAGACTTCAATGTAACCGTTTGTTCGAACGTCGAGCGCATACAACACAGTTTGCAGGCTGTCAGCTGACTATAGGACAACAGGCGTAATAACAACACAACGCAACGCTTATGCACTCGAGCCGCGTACCGGCTTGATGCATCTCCAAACGAGGCCGCGCGGTCCATCCTATGTTGACGGAAGCGATACTTTGCCCGAGGCGATATGGAAGTCCCGCATGATCCTCACGGTGCCGCGCTGAGTGCAGGCATGGCGTTCGAGCAGACAGCCGGTTCGCAACATGGCGCTTTGTCATCGCGCGCAGATGAAGGTCGCGGCGGTGAGGAGGTGCAAGTGTTCGCCGGTGTCATTCCGCCGTTCGCGGAATGGCATCTGGAGCGCCTCTACGGCACCCTGTATTCGAGCCTGGCTTATTTCCGCACCTGCGATACGCTGGACGGCGTGCATACCTATGTGGCCGGCGCGGACGGCGAGCTCACGGCGATCCTGCTCTACCGCGTCGTTGGCGCAACTATAAGTGTGGTCAACGAAGGCATGTGCCTGCCCGAACATGAAGTGCAGCGTTTTTGCTCACACATGTTCGCCCGTCATGCCTCGGCCGCCATCGTCCGGTTTCATGCGGTGCAGGTGCAGGGCAGCCTGCGGGCTTACCCGCGCCAGCGCTTCCTGTGCGCCGAGGATTTCATTGCCGCCTTGCCGCCGGATGAAGCCGGCTATCTTGCCGCTCTCGGCAGCGCTACCCGGAAGAACATCAAGCGCCACCGCAACCGGCTGCAGCGCGACTACCCCGGCTTTGATTATCGTGTAGCCGAAAAGGAAGGCGTGGACGAAGCGCATGTGCGGGCCATCATCGAGATGAACCGCGCGCGCATGCGGCAAAAGAACAAGTCATCGTTCATCGATGAGGAAGAGACGCTGAGGATACTTCGGCTTGTGCGTGCCTGCGGCAAGGTAGGCGTGGCCTCGATCGATGGCCGCATCGTTGGCGGCGCCATCGTGTTTCATGTCGGCTCCAGCTTCATTTCCAAGGTCAATGCGCATGATGCCGCCTACGACGACTATCGCTTGGGCATGCTGTGCTGCTATCTGACGGTTTGCGCGGCCATTGAGCGCGGCTGCACGCGCTTTCACTTCGGCCATGGCCGTTATGCTTACAAGACCGCCCTGCTCGGCACCTATCAGCCTTTCGAGCAGGTACTCGTCTACCGGTCCCCCGCCACGATGGCGACTCATTGCCGCACAGTCCTGCGAACCGCTTTCGATGGAGTTCGAATGGAAGGAAGCCGCTGGGTCCTGGAGCGCGCCGAGCAGGGCGAGGGCGCATTCTGGAGGCCGGCGGGCAAACTGCTCGCCGCCTGGCGCGGGCACAGGCGCGGAAATGAGGCACATCCCGGCTAGGGCGCGCTTTTCTTCTGCAACATTTCATTGTGATAATGCCAGACACGGCTCAGCGCATACTCGCTTCCGGCCCGGCGCACTTCATTGCGGTCGCCCTGGAAACGCCGGGTTTCCGAGAATGTCGTGATCCTGTCGTCGATCTGGAATGACCACGCAAAACAAATGGTCCCGGCCGGGATGCCGCCGTCGCCGGCATCCGGACCTGCGACGCCGGTATCGGATAGCGCGACATTGGCGCGGCTGATGCGCAATGCGCCTTCCGCCATTTCCCTGGCAACATTTTCGCTGGTGAGATTGTAAGTCTCGATGGTTTCCGCCTTGACGCCGAGGCAGCTGATCTTTGCCTGCGGCGAATACGTGACGAAGGCGCATTCCAGCCAGCTGCCGCAGCCCGGAATATCGGCGAGAGCGGAAGCGATCATGCCGGCGGTGCAGGATTCGGCAGTGACCAGTTTCAGGCGGTTTTCCTCAAGATAGCGTACGACGCTCTGCAAATGCTCATTCATCTTCTGATCTGGATATGGGAAAAGGGGAAACAGCAAACGGCAAGCAGGACGGCACCGCCGACGCGGCCCGTTCCGCTTGCTTCAATGACAGCATTCACGGTTGGACGCGGGAGGAATGAAATTGTTCGTCGGTATGATTCCAGACATACCGCCATGAAAGAACGGCATGCCAGACAGTCGCAGCAGGTGCCGTTTATCCGTGATCCACCGATTTGAACGCCGACACATCGGCCACCGCCACCGCAGTCATGTTGACGATGCGACGGGAGGTCGCGGCCGGATTCAGGATATGCACCGGCTTGGCCGTACCCAGGAGGATGGGGCCGACCGTCACACCGTAGCCACCCGTGATCTTCAGGAGGTTGAAGGCGATGTTGGCGGCGTCGAGCGACGGCATGATCAGCAGGTTGGCGCTACCGGTCATCCTGGTGCCGGGCAGGAAATGGCG
The DNA here is from genome assembly GCF_035916955.1 of Noviherbaspirillum album. Taxonomy (NCBI): domain Bacteria; kingdom Pseudomonadati; phylum Pseudomonadota; class Betaproteobacteria; order Burkholderiales; family Oxalobacteraceae; genus Noviherbaspirillum; species Noviherbaspirillum album. The sequence continues at coordinate 27,182 of NZ_JAWIIV010000023.1, forward strand.
GCGTACTTCCTCGACCAGCGCGGCATCCCCCTGCAGCTCGCCTTCGACATCCAGCTGGGGAGCAACCGCGGAGAGGATGTCGCGCGCAGCTCGCATCTTGCGCGCGGAGGGACGGTCCGACGAACCGAACATCGAATGCGACAGCAGCGCCACCTTGGGCTGCATGCCGAAGCGCTGTACTTCGGCCGCCGCCAGGCGGGTGATCGCCGCCAGCTCTTCCGCGCTCGGATCGTCGTTGACATAGGTGTCGGCGATGAACAGCGTGTACTTCTCCAGCATCAGCGCGTTCATGGTGGCGAGCACGCTGGCGCCCGGGGCAGTTCCGATGACATCGCGGATATGCTCGAGATGTCCTTCGAAGCGGCCTACCGTGCCGCACAACAGCGCGTCGGCGTCGCCCATGTGCACCAGCATTGCGCCGATCAGGGTGTTCGAGCGCCGCAGCGCGGCCTTGGCCACATCCGGCGTCACGCCATAGCGTCCCCGCAGCTCGTGGTACGCCTCATGATAGGTCCGGTAGCGAGGATCGTTCTCGGGGTCGACCAGTTCGAAATCCACGCCGGGCCGCAGCCGCAGGCCCGCCTTTCGGATGCGCATGTCGATCACATGCGGGCGTCCGATCAGGATGGGCCTGGCCAGTCCCTCGTCGATCACCGTCTGCACCGCCCGCAGCACGCGCTCTTCCTCGCCTTCCGCATAGGCCACGCGCTGGGGTGAAGCCTTGGCGGCGGAAAACACGGGCTTCATCATCAGCCCGGTGTAATACACCAGGTGGCTGAGCTGCTGTCGATAGGCATCGAGATCGCGGATCGGGCGGGTGGCCACGCCGGATTCCTCGGCGGCCCTGGCGACGGCCGGCGCGATTTTCTCGATCAGGCGCTGGTCGAAGGGCTTGGGAATGATGTATTCGGGGCCAAAGTTCAGTTCCTGCCCGGCGTAGGCCATGGCCACCGCGTCGTTGGTCTCGGCTTCGGCCAGTTCCGCGATGGCCTTCACGCAGGCCAGCTTCATTTCCTCGGTGATCTTGGTGGCGCCGCAGTCGAGCGCGCCGCGGAAGATGTACGGGAAGCACAGCACATTGTTGACCTGGTTGGGGTAGTCCGACCGGCCGGTGGCGATGATGCAGTCGGGCCGCGCGGCCTTGGCCACTTCCGGCCGGATCTCGGGCTCCGGGTTGGCCAGGGCCAGTATGATGGGCTTGTCGGCCATGGATTTGACCATGTCGGCGCTGAGCACCCCGGCCGTCGAGCAGCCGAGGAACACGTCGGCGCCGTCAACGATGTCCGCCAGCTTGCGGGCGCCGGTTTCCTGCGCATAGCGGGCCTTGTTTTCCTCCATCTTTGCATCGCGGCCGTGGTAGATGACTCCCTTGGAATCGGCGACGAAGATGTTTTCCCTGCGCGCGCCCAGGCTCACCATGGTATCCAGGCAGGCGATCGCGGCGGCGCCGGCTCCGGATACCGCGATCTTCACATCGCCGATGTTCTTGCCGACCACCTTCAGGCCGTTGAGCAGCGCCGCACCGGAGATGATGGCCGTGCCATGCTGGTCATCATGGAAGACCGGGATATTCATGCGCTCGCGCAGCTTCTTTTCGATATAGAAGCATTCCGGCGCCTTGATGTCTTCCAAGTTGATGCCGCCCACCGTCGGCTCCAGCATCGCGATCGCATCGACCAGCTTGTCGGCGTCATGCTCGGCCAGTTCGATATCGAACACGTCGATACCCGCGAACTTCTTGAACAGGCAACCCTTGCCTTCCATGACAGGCTTGCCCGCCAGCGGACCGATGTCGCCCAGGCCGAGCACCGCGGTGCCGTTGGTGATCACCGCCACCAGGTTGCCGCGCGAGGTGTATTCCGCCGCCATGGCCGGGTCGCGCGCGATTTCCTCGCAGGCATAGGCCACGCCCGGCGAATAGGCGAGCGACAGGTCGCGCTGGTTGGAGAGCGCCTTGGTGGCATTGACCTCGATCTTTCCGCGCGTCGGGCTGCGATGGTATTCCAGCGCGGCCTCGCGCAATTGGTCATCCCTGGCGTTCTTGGTATCCGTCATGTCGTCTCCATATTGTGTTCAATAAGCATTCCGTCAGAGGGCGCCGTTTCCGAAACCGTCAGGCGCGGCGGCCGTCCAGACGACTTCCAGTTCGACCCGGATCGAGCGGGCCAAGCCGTCAAGATCCGGAAACAGGGAAGCGTTGGTAATGTTCATACGGTACAAGGCTTTCATCGCCTGCTCGCGCATGGTTTGCGAAAGAACAAGCTTTTTGATCAAACTGCCGTTGCAGCGGTAGGCCTGGAGTATCTGGTCCAGCGACTTGTCGAGCACGCCGGGCACCACCATGGTTCCCGACTGCGCGACAAGCCGGCGGTCCATCTCTTCCGGCTCGCCGATCCAGACGATGTCGCTGTTGTTTTGAAGGAAATAGCGCGCAAAGTTCCCGTCTAGGCGCGGATCGATGGCGTCTCGGGTCAGCGTCGGAATGGCGGCCGGTGTCGCATTCCACAGCGCCGGCGTATTGAGCGCGAACACCGCCGAATGGCTGACAGCGTTCTCCAGCGCAAAGAATGCGGCCACAAACGGCGACTTTGTGAAGTCCAGGAGACGCGTCGGCGCACCGTGGTGCTGCATCAGGGCGAGGCAGCGCAGGTCGTTGTCCAGTACATGACGGTCGGGAAGATAGTTGTGCGCCTTGCGGCGGAAGATGCGGATGGCGCGTTCTTCGCGGCTGCGCCATGTCGAGCGGTCCGGGATGAAGGCGCCGAGATAGCGCGACAGGGAACTCACCAGCGGCCATCGCGCATCCTGCTGGCCGCGGAATGCCCAACCGTCAAGTTCGCCTGACAAGGCGACAAAGTCATTCCAGTCTGAAACGAGGATATCTTCCAAAAAGCACTCCGCTGAGGAACCCCTAGAGTCTTCTGTGATCCGATGTTTTTTATTTTGATCCTGGATTCGAAATATTTCGCCGTGAATATTTTTTAAAAGACCAATATAATACGGCCCCTGCTCTACCGACTGCCTTGGAGTTCCACTCAGCCCGCCGTCGAGAACCGGGCCTCATGCAGCAGCACTGAAACTTCACCCGAATTTGATTACCCTGAATACCGACATGTAAGCCAGCACTTCATGACCGCACGGCAGAACCGGCGGCGCGCGATTCGATCCCATGCGTGCATGCCAGCCCGCCATGCGGAAGCGGCGGCGCCCATTCGCGCCTGAACCATGATGCTGTCCCAGTTGCCCAATACCTACGCAATGACAAAGCCTGCAAAGACACTGACACTGACTGCCAAACCCCGTAGCGCCGACGCCGCGAACAATCCGGCTGCGGTCCGCACCGTCACACCTGCCGCCGATGACGTCCAGGCACCGACCACGGTAACCGTGGTGACCAGGCGTTCCCGGCTCATCACGCCGAGCGTGGCGGCGGCGCCGGACGCCGGCGCCACCGCACCGCAAGCATTGGAGGCGGGCGACGTTCAGGCAGTGCAAACCCCGGCGCCCGCCGTGAAGGTGGTGGTGCGCAAGGCTGCCTCCAGGCTGGCCGCGAAACCGGCTGCCGTGGATGCGCCTGCCGGCGACAATATGGCGGCGGCAACCGCACCGGCGCCGGAGAAGGAAACCGGCGCGGCACCCAAGGCCAGGGTCGTGCGCCGCAAGCCGGCCGCCGACGCTCCTGCTGCAGCGGCGAAAGTCTCCGCGCCGGCGCCGGTGGTCACGGTCGATCCGTCCACCGTTGCCGCGATCGATACCTCGGCCTATACGCTGCCGTCCGTCAAGGTGCCAGCCCGCCGTGGCCGCCGTCCTTCCGAATTCCGCCCGGAGCATGACGAAGTCGCCGCGCTGAACGCGGTCGAACGGGCGGAAATCAATGCGGCCCGCAAGGCGCGTGACCGCCGCAGCACCGAAGAAGGGATGACCGAGGAACAGCTCGCGGTGCGCCGCCAGAAGATCGCGGCACTGGTCCGCTCCGGCAAGGAACGCGGCTTTCTGACGCACGCGGAGATCTACGACCACCTGCCCGAGGAATCCACCAGCCAGGAAGTCATCGAGGGCCTGATCTCCACGCTGGGCGACATGGGCATCACGGTCTACGAACAGGCGCCCGACGCCGAGACCCTGCTCCTGTCGGACAACGTGGCCACGGCCAGCAACGACGATGACGACGCCGAAGCGGCGGTCGCCACCGCGCTGTCGACCGTGGATTCGGATTTCGGCCGCACCACCGACCCGGTGCGCATGTACATGCGCGAGATGGCATCCGTGCCCCTGCTGACCCGCCAGGGCGAGATCGATATTGCCCGCCGCATCGAGGCAGGCTTCAAGGACATGATGCAAGCCATCTCGGCCTGCCCCACCACCATCGCGGAAATCCTGGCCCAGGCGGAAAGAATCCGCAGCGAGGAAGCCGCCATCGACGACGTGGTGGACAGCCTGGTGGACCTCAGCACGCAGGACGACGAGCCTCAGGTCGTGGCCGCGGCCGCGGCTTCCGATGAAGATGAAGCGGAAGAGGAGCTCGAGGAAGATCTCGACGAGGACGAGGAAGAAGACAGCGGCAGCGGCACCGCGGCCGCCAGCATGAGCGAGGCCCAGCTCGCCGACATGCGCAGGCAGGCACTGCAGAAGTTCGACACCGTTTCGGCAGAATTCGACAAGATGCGGGCCGCGCGCGACAGCGAAGGCTATGGCTCGCCGGCCTATCTGCAGTCGCAGCAGGTGATTTCCCAGGAACTGCTCGGCCTGCGCTTCACCGCCAAGCTGGTGGAGAAGCTGTGCGACACCCTGCGCTCGCGCGTCGATGAAATCCGCCAGATCGAACGGCAGATCCTCGATATCGCCGTCAACAAGTGCGGCATGCCGCGTCCTCGCTTCGTCAGCGGTTTCCCGGGCAATGAAACCGATCTGGAATGGGTCGACCGCGAGGCGGAACAGGAGCATGCGTACAGCCCGATCCTGCGCCGCAACAGCCCGGCAATCAAGGAATACCAGAAGAAGCTGATCGAACTGGAGAAAGCTGCCGGCGTGCCGCTGGCCGAACTGCGCAAGATCAACAAGCAGATGACAACTGCCGAAATGCGCGCACGCCAGGCCAAGCGCGAAATGACGGAGGCCAACCTGCGCCTGGTGATCTCGATCGCGAAGAAGTATGTCAACCGCGGCCTGCAGTTCCTCGACCTGATTCAGGAAGGCAACATCGGCCTGCTGAAGGCGGTGGACAAATTCGAATACCGTCGCGGCTACAAGTTTTCGACGTATGCCACCTGGTGGATTCGCCAGGCCATTACCCGCGCGATCGCCGATCAGGCCCGCACCATTCGCGTGCCGGTGCACATGATCGAAACGATCAACAAGATGAACCGCATCTCGCGCCAGATCCTGATGGAAACCGGCTCGGAGCCGGACTTGGCGACGCTGGCGGCCAAGATGGACCTGCCGGAGAAGAAGCTGCGCGAGATCATGAAGATCGCCAAGGAACCGGTGTCGATGGACATGCCGATGGGCGACGACGGCGATTCGCAGTTGGGCGACTTCATCGAGGACAGCACCACGCTGGCGCCGGCCGATGCGGCGATGCATGCATCGATGCGCAGCGTGATCCGCGACGTGCTCGACTCGCTGCCGCCGCGCGAAGCCAAGGTGCTGCGCATGCGCTACGGCATCGACATGGCGAGCGACGCCACGCTGGAAGAAGTGGGCAAGCAGTTCGACGTCACCCGCGAACGCATTCGCCAGATCGAGAACAAGGCGATGAACAAGCTGCGCCACGCGTCGCGCGCCGACCGCTTGAAGACGTTCCTGGAAAGCGATTGATCCGCTGATTGTCTAATCCGGTATCGGTCCACGCGGCGCGACACCGGCAATGAAAGGGGAGACCATGGTCTCCCCTTTTTTCATGCCGGCTTGGCCACCATCAGGTAGAAGATGGCGAGAAAGGCGAAGAACGCCGGTATGCCGAGCAGTACCCAGACCTTGAAATAGCGCCAGTAGGCGTCGGGAAGCGGCGTGTTGGCATCGGCCGCGCTGCGCGACAGCTGCTTCATTTTCATCTGCAGCCACAGCACCGGCAGCCAGCAGGCCACGGCAATCACGTACAGGATGACGGACCAGACGATCCAGCGGCTATTCATCGGAAAGCCGGCGAGGCGGATCAGGATATAGCCGGTCAGGGGTTGGATGATGACGGTGGTCGACGTGAACAGCCAGTCGGCCAGCACCACGATGCGCGTCACCACGGCGATGGCGCGTATGTCGCGCGAAATGGTGGCGAACAGCAGGTAGAAGGCGGAACCGATGCCGGTGCCGAACAGGAAGGTCGACGACAGGATGTGCAGCCATTTGACAGTGACATAGTCCATCAGCGCTCCTTGGGTTTGACCGGATTGTGCTTGTTCCGTGCGCGCGGTTCGTCAGGTTCCTCAAGCTCGAGCAGCAGCCAGATCGCGGCCAGCATCGGCAGGTTCTTCAGCAGCGGGCCATAGGGATGCAGCCAGAATTCCGGCAGGCGGAAGCTGATGATGATCGTATAGAACCCAATCAGGCCAAGCTGCGCCAGCCACAGCCAGCGCCGCCCCCGCTTGAGCATCAGCGTTCCGATGCCGAAGGCCAGGTCGAGCAGCGCCGCGCCGTACAGCATCAGCGGTGCGATCGCCCCGGTGATGCCGGTGCGCGCCAGCAGCGCATAACTGTCCTCCACCGGATACAGTCCGAGCGACACAATGCCGGTCACGATCCACACCAGCGCGATGCTGATCCGCAGTACCGGCAGCAGCCAGGCCAGCTTTGCCTGCAGCCGTGACTGCGCCCTGTCCTGCGGTGCGATGAAGTCGCGTACCGCTCGCGGCGGTCTTCCCAGCAGCTCGGTAATGCGGGCGGCGCTGCCGGTATTGCCGCGCTCGAGCATCTGCAGGGTTTCAGGATCGAGCAGGCTCCCCGGCAGCAGCCGTCCAGCAGAAGCGCCCAGTCTGACCAGCGGCATCGGCACCGGGATGAAATGCGCGCGCGGCCACCCCAGCGCGGTACGCAGCGTCGCCAGAAATTGCCGGAGAGACATTGGTTCCGGCCCGACGATGGCGACTCTTCCCCCCGGACTTGTTGGCGATTCGCGATCATCTTCAAGCAAGGCCATGATCGCGGCAACCAGATCGTCCAGGTGCACCGGCTGCACCTGCTGATGCCCGCCTCCCGGCAGCGCGATCAGCGGCAGGCTGGCGAGCGCCGTGAACAGCCGGGCGCTGGTGCCGCCCGGCCCGAATACCAGCGATGGCTGCACGACGACCGAGGGCACTGCGAGCCCGGACAGAAAATCATCCGCCTGCTTCTTGCTGAGGTGATAGCGGCTTTGCGCCAGTTCGTCGGCGCCGAGCGCCGATATCTGAACGATCTTCCTGACGCCGCAGCGGGCGGCGGCATCGAACAGGGCGATCGGCGCTCGCACATGGATGGCGTCGAACGTCTGGACGCCGCGTTCGCGGATGATGCCGACCGCATTGACGACGACATCGACGCCCTGCAGACGCGGCATCCATGCGGAGGCGTCGAAGTCCCGGGTAAAGTCCGCGGCGACGTATTGGAAGCGTGGATCGCGCCGCGCATCGGGATTACGCACCGCGCAGACGACTTGGTGCCCTGCGGCGAGCAGCGCCTCCGCAAGATGGCTTCCTATGAATCCGCTGCCCCCGGTTAGCAATACGACCAATCGCGACTCCTTATGGAACCATGCTCCTGTTTTGTGCGTCTGTTATACGACCGGCAAGTATCGCTCCGAGTTCATTGAGCCGGCGACGCCGGAAAACCGGTCGCCCGCAGGAGCCCGATTGCCAGGAGGAACGATGAAGTCGTGGGAACAAGCATTCAAGGATGGTTTGGTATCGGGAAGCATCGCCAGCATGGCATCGACCGCGGTGCTGACCATGCGCGGCGTGCGCGAGGCCGACACGCCGTACGGGCCGACCAATGCCACCAGCCAGTGGGTGTACGGCGAACAGGCGGCCTATCATGACGAGCCGAGCTTGAGTCACACCGTCATCGGCTACGGCATCCATCATGCGTCGGTGACGCTATGGGCGGTGCTCTATGAAAAATGGTTCAGCGAGCATGCCGATCGCATGGATCTTGCCGGCTTCGGCAAGGCGGTCGCCGGCGGGGCGGCAACCGCCGCCATGGCCTGCTTCGTTGATTATCGGATGACGCCGCGGCGGCTGCGTCCCGGCTTCGAGAAGCGGGTATCACGCGTCTCGCTGTTCATGACCTATGCGTCCTTCGGCGCCGGCCTGCTCGTGCGGGGCATGGTGAAGGCTGCGGCTTCGGTGCCGCGCAATTCCTCCGGATTTCAACCGGCCAGGCACGCCGGCGCGCCGGAACATGCGGCACCGCGTACGGGATCAGCAACATACGACCGTTGAATTGTATCCGGCGTGTATCTGGCCTGTTCCTTCCCGGCATCGGCGCGGTATATTGGCGATTCCACTTCATTTCCGGATTACACGGGCGGCCAGCGTCGCCTGGCAGAACCCCATGATTCGCCTTCGACTCCTCGCAGCCGCCATTCTTCTTCCCGTCACTCTCTCCGGCTGCGGCGTACTTGCCGCGCCCTGCCGGATCGCCTCCGCCGGCATCAAGATGGTTCCGATCGTCGGCCATGCCGCCGCGCTGCCCACCGATGCCTGCGCCGCGGTCATCGATCCCTGACCCTCGGGCCGATAACAAATGGCCAATAACCGATAGCCCGTACATAAAAAAGGAGGCAGGTCGCCCTGCCTCCAACTCACACTCCATCGGAGTTCCACACAGTCCGCGCGTCGCCCGGGCATGCCCGGCAAACCGGTATGCGAACGCCTGCGCACAGAATGCGCGGGCGCAGGCATGGCATTCCGATATACCCGGAATAAGCGTGCACCTGTGTGAACCGACAGGTTGACAAGATAGACTTTTTTATAGCCCGGAGCATCCGGCATCAAGTATATTTCGCATAACAAACCCAATATAGAGACACGCAATGTCAGGCTTGCCAGATCATTTGGACATTCATCTAATCCGCATTCTGTACCTGCTCCTGTCGGAAAGGAATGTCTCGCGCGTCGCCCTGAAACTGAACCAGCCCCAGCCTTCGATCTCCGCGTCACTGCGCAAGCTGCGCGAACTGACGGGAGACCCTCTGCTGGTGCGCGGCGCCCGCGGCATGGTACCGACCCAGCACGGCGAAAGCCTGCTGCAACCGGCCAAGCGCATACTGGACGAGACGGAAAAGCTTTTTTCCCAGAAAACAGCCTTTCTGCCGCAGCATGAGGCGCGCACCTTCCACATTGCCGCACCCGATTATCTCGACAGCCAGTTCCTCCCCAATATCGTCGCCAGCGTGCGCCGCGAGTCGCCGAAGAGCCGCGTCGTGATCTACGGCCTGGGTCCCGAGATCGATTACCTGCGCCTGCTGTCGGACGGCGAACTCGACGTGGTGATCGCCAACTGGGATGAGCCGCCGCAGCACCTGCACATGTCGAAGCTGTTCGAGGACGAGATCGCCTGCATCATGCGCGCCGACTGCGCGTACGCGCTGCGCACCGGAGCGGACGACATGACGGTCGAAGACTACCTGTCGTTGCCGCATGTCGCGCCGTCGCAGATGCTGGCCGGGTATTTCGGCGTCATCGAAGCTTTCCTCGCGAAGCAAAACCTGCATCGCAACGTGGTTGTCGAGTCCGCCTACTTCGGCCTGATTCCCTATATGCTCACGCGCAGCGACCTGGTGCTGACCACCGGCCGCCAATTCATGCGCTTCTATGAAAAGAACCTGCCGCTGAAGACCTTCAAGGTGCCCATCGCATTTCCGGCGATGCGCTTCTACCAGCTGTGGCACGAGCGAGTTCACCAGGCGCCGGAACACAAATGGCTGCGCGAGCTGATTTCCTCGACGGCGAAATCGCTGCTGGTACGTTGACGGACCGGTCCGGAATCATCGCGGGCTGCAGACAATGACATGCGCCCATGAAAAACCCAGGACTTCGCAATAGCCAACCCGACGCATAGATTCGTTGCGCTTCCTTGCTGCGGATGCTTTGCAAGGCTGCTCGCGGCGTATGCAATACCCTTCTCCAAATCCCGGAATCATTTTGCCCACGCATGGTCTTGTTAATGGATTGACCAGTCAATCCAATGCAATGTCTTTTCGTAAAGACACATGGCGCTGCATTCGATCACTGATCAGGCTGAAGGACACCTCGGGAGATTCAATTTGAGTGGAAACGCCGTCGCTATACCGCTCCATTCGTCTCGTCATCCATGGCGCTATGCCGAGTCGGACGCCACGCGCGATCTGCGTATCGACTTCATGCGCGGACTGGTCTTCGTCCTACTGTTTACGACTCATTTTCGCTATCAATCCTGGTTCGCCCTGATTGCCTGGGAAAGGGTTGGCGTCGTGTCATCGGCGGAAGCTTTCATCATCCTGGCGGGCATCGTCACCGGCGCGGTCTACGGCAAGAAACTGAAGAGCGAAGGACCCGGGCCTTGCAACATCAAGCTGTTCCGCCGCGCCTGGACGCTCTACAAGCTGGCGATCCTCGTCGCCGGATCCGTTGCCTTGCTGCGACTTGTTCCAGGACTTGACACCACCGCTCTCACGAGTTTCACCGATCCGGTCAGCGGACGGAGCTATGCGCTGTATCCCCCGGCGGACAACGGTGTGCTGACTTTCTTCGAAGTATTGCTTCTCAAGGCGGTGCCAGACCAGTTCCAGGTTGTCGGCCTCTATGTCGTACTGTTCCTGCTCACGCCGATCATCTTTTCGGCAATTTACCGCGGCCGGACCGGCTCGCTCCTTGTGCTGAGCTGGGCGGCGTATCTGATCAATTACTTTGCACTGGAGCCGGAACCCGGCGCGGCCGCATTGAGAATCACCGGTGGCCAATTCGAATATGCATTCCCGCTGATGGCATGGCAGCTGATCTTCGTGCATGGCGTCGCAGCCGGATATCACAAGCAACGCATTCTTCGGTTCTTTCTCACCAGGACGGGCCATACGCTGCTGGGCTTGTGCATTGTCTCGTCGATGCTATTCGCGGCCTTTTCGCTCAACCATCCGCTCGACACGCTTCCGCGCTGGGCAGTCGCGACCTTCATCCCGCCGGACGTCTTCCTGCAGTGGTATCAAAGCTATTTCGTCAAATACAACTTGGGACCGGGCCGGTTGCTCAATACCCTGGTGTTGCTGATCAGCCTGTTTGCGTTGCTGACCGCAGCCTGGAAGCCGATCGAACGCAGCCTGGGCTGGCTGTTCATTCCGCTCGGCCAGGAATCCATGTATGTTTTCTTCGTGCATATCTATCTGATCCTGCTGATTTCGAACACACCGCTGCCGGCAATGGACAATGTGTGGATCAATACAGCGATCCATGCCGGCATGCTGCTGCTGTGCTGGGCGATGGTGAAGACCCGCTTCCTGTTCCGCTGGATTCCGCGTTAGAGCAATTTCGTCCGGAATCGGCAATCAAGTCAGGGCGCAAGCGATCTGACACCTCAACAAGTCTTGTGGATTTCCAGCCACAATTTTTGCCGCATCGCTGCGCGGCCTCTTCACTTATCCCTGTCCAAGCCTCCTTCCATGATATGGTTTCCAGATGGCAATATCAGCGAGGTGCCTCCGTTTTCCCAATGGCCACACCGCCGCTGGATTGCCGGTTTATCCAATTGGCATGAAGTGAAACTGAAGAATGAAGGTCAAACAGCGATTTGCGGCCTTGGCATGCGTGCTGGGCCTGGTGGGCCTGACTGCGGGAGCCGGTGTGAATGCACAGTCCACACAACTGTTTTATGACGATTTCAGCGGCAAGGGAAGTCTGGGCAGCGCATGGGAGATTGCGACCTGGGTCAACGGCCATCCGTTCGGCTGCACCTTCTCCGACCAGGACGTCTCGAAGAGCAAGGGCGTGCTGCGCCTGAGTTTTTCCGGCAATTCCGGCAAGTGCGCCGAGGTACGCACCAGGCAAACCTGGCAATACGGCAGCTTCGTCGTGGACATGAAGCCGTCCGATGTGCGCGGCACCGTCAGCTCGTTTTTCCTCTACGACGGCACTTCGCGGACGAGCACGCATCATGAAATCGATATCGAGTTCATCGGTGGAACGTCGCTGCTGCATACCAATTTCTGGGTCGCCGGAGTGCAATCGCCACGCGATATCGATCTGGCCGCGCTCGGCATCGATCCTTACCAGCGCAGCCGCAAATACCGTTTCATCTGGCAGCCGGATGCAATTGCCTGGCATGTGATGAACGATGCCGGACAATGGATCGAGGTGCGCCGGGAAGCGGTCAGCCTTGCCGTGCCGATGAAGCTGATGATGAATGCCTGGTATGGCGACAATCTCGACACGGCGATCCATTTCCCCGGTTATTACGACGGCACAAGCGGCAAGGCCGAATACAGCTCGGTCTGGATCGGCAAGTAACACCGATCCAAACTCATAACATGGCTAGCGCGCCGCTGCCGGGATCGGCGTGCACATGGGCCGCTCCGAAGGGAGGCACTGATTGGGACGCGCAAACGGATCGTCGAGCTTGCGCGCGAAATAGCCTTTCCTGGTCTCGTCCGGCATCAGCCTCCCCCTGACCTTGAACAACAGCGTCTCCAGTACCATTGCGTTGGTGGACAGGGATACGGTTTCCAGCACCGCGCCGCTGTGTTCGAGCCGGCCTTCGAACCAGCCGCGCTCGGGATGATGGAGCGGCTGCACCGCCTGCATCAGGCGATCGGTGTACTCCCCCGGCCACAGCACCCACATGCCGAATGCGGCGCGGGTGGAAACCAGCGCCAGTTTTTCATATTCCTTGCCGTCTGCACCTACCGTATTCCAGGGAAAGCCCGACACGAATACGCCGTCGGTCACCGCATAGGGCGGCTCGCGCATCTGGTAATCGCTGCGCGCGGTCAGCACGCCTTCGCGGCGGAAGCGCGCTTCCTGCGCCCGGTAGATGCGCTCGGCCATGTCGCGGTAGTCGGCTCCAGCAGGTGGCGCATCGACGCCGCCCGGATAGCGCCAGCCCAGTTCCATGCCCATCAGCACATAGGGCATGGTCAGCGCGCTGCTCGGGGCGCCGGTGATGCGCGGATCGCGCGCATCATAGGGCACGCGCACGCCGAGTATGGTGACGCTCTCGATCCGGGGTGAATTCCAGATGCGCGACGCATCGAATCCCCAGGCGGCAAAACCGGCCGCTCCGACCTGTTCATAACCCAGCCTGCCCTCCTGGTAGCTGCTGCGCTGGCCATTCTCGCGCGAGACGCCGGACATGGCGCCGCAGTTGTCGATCACCTGGCAGAAATTCCAGCGCAGCACCGCCTTGTCGAAATATTCCTGGTATTGCGGATAACGGCCGCCGATGATCCTCATCCAGGTCAGCAACCGGCCGACCTCGATAGCCGACCATCCGATATCGCCCGGCTGATTGGCATAGCTGACCATTTTTCCGGTCAGCGAGTTGTAGAGCTTGTTGGGAACGCTACCCTCGGACAGGTCCATGGTGTTGAGGAATTTCAGCAGGCGCGACATGCGCGAGTCGAATTCGCGCGCATCGATCAAGCCGAAATCATGTGCGGCGGCGAGCGCGGCCATGTAATCAGCCGCATGCCACATCGAGAAGGTCGGATAGCGGTCGAAGGAATTGACCAGTCCGTTGTCGGGATTTGTGTTGTTTTCGAAATAGCGCCAGGCGACCTTGGCCCATTGCAGTTCCTGCGCATTCAGGCGGCCGTAGCGGCCCACGTCGCCTTCATGCAGCGCGGCGTCCCTGGCCTTGCCCAGCTGGCTTGAAACCACGCCGCATCCAGCCAGCAGCGCGCCCGCCGCCAGTGCGCAGGCGGCCGACAATGCGCGCCGCTTCAGCATGGTCCCGCTCCGCCGCAGGAGGCCGCCTCGTTCAGGCGCATGTTGAAGCGCGTGCGCGCCTTGTCGCCATAGGCGTTGCCGGCGGTTCTTTCCCAGAGGCCCGTCCGGCGTTCGCCCCACTTGAGCAGCTTGCCCTTGGCCTTGTACAGCAAGGCTTCGAGCATGATGCCGTTGTTGTTCGCAGTGAAGGTCTTGATCGGTCCCTTGCCGTTTTCGAGTATGCCCTCGTAATAGCCCTTTGCCGGGTCATAAGTCTTGGCGATGGTGTTGAACAGCAAATCGGTATAGTCGGACTTCCACATCACCCACATGCCGAGCGCAGCCTTGAGCGAGATCGCCGAGAACTGCGGTACATGCTTGCCGGTGTCGGTGATGGTGTTCCAGGTAAAGCCGTCCGAGTACACCGTGTCGTACACGAAATAGGGCTCCTGATCGAGCTGGTGCTCGGAACGGGCCGTGATGATGCCGGTGTCGCGATAGCGGTTTTCCTGCGCCTGGTAGACGCGCTGCGCAAATTCGCGCATCCACCCGTGGCTGTGGCGGCGATCATTGGTGTCGCGGTCAAGCGGCAGATCCCAATTGAATTCCATGCCGTCGAGCACATAGCTTTCGGACACCACGTAATTATGCTGATAGGTCTTGCGCGGATCGCGCGAGTCGAAAGGCACGTCGACGCAATGCGTATTCACGAATTCATACGGCTCCGGCTTCGACGCCATTTCAGTGGATATGCCCCACAGTTCGAAACCCTTGGCCGCATACTCTTCGTAGCCGAGGCGGCCTTCCTGCACATACTCGACCTGCTTCTTTTCATTGAGGCGAGAGCCGTACAGAATGCCGCTGCGGTCTACGATGTGATCGAAGTTCCAGCGCAGCACAAAACGGTCGATCGGGTCAGCCTGCTCCGGATAGCGCTCCTTGACGATCCTAAGCCAGATCAGCAGCCGGCCGAGGTCGATGGCGGAATAGCCGATCTCACCGGGCTTGTTGGCATAGTCGGACTTCTCGACCGTCTTGGTGTGATACACCTTGTTCGGCAGCTCGTCGCGGAAGAAGGCCATGCGGTTGAAGGTGTTTACCGCGGCGGAGATCCGCTCGCTCGCCTGCCTGCGTTCGATGATCCCAAGCTCATGCGCGGCGACAATGGCGGCCAGGTAGGAAGCCGTGTCCCACATGGTGGTGGAAGGATATCCGTCCACCGCATTCACCAGTCCCGATTCCGGCTGCAGGTTGTTCTCGAAATACTTCCAGGCGATGCGGGCCATATTCATTTCCGCCTCGTTGAGCGGGCCGCTGCGCTGGACATAGCGCGCTGCCGGCAGTTCGCCGCTGATGCAGCCGGCGGCCATCGACGGAGCCTGGGAACAAAGCAGCAAGCCGGCGGCAGCGGCAGCGATGCAGGATCGCATCATGGTTTTTCTCCCTGTGCATGGCCGAGCAGCCGTCCGCCGGCGATATAGGCCAGGCTTTCCAGCACGACGGCATTGGTATTGGCGGTGAGCGCCTTGTTGGCTGCGCCGCCTTCTTCATATTTGCCCGCATACCAGCCGCGCTGCGGATCATACAGTGCTGCGACTTCCTTGATCAGCTTGCCGGAGTAGTCATTGCGGTAAAGTGCATGCCAGCCGAATGCCGCCTTGACGCTCAGGCTGCGCAACCGGCCGGCATCCTCGCCCTTCTCTGTCAGCGTGTTCCACGTCTTGCCGTTGCTAAACACGGTGTTGTAGACGAAGTAGGGCGCCTGGTCCACGTGGTCCTCGGTGACGGCGGTCAGCTTTCCGGTCTGGCGGAAGCGCTCCTCCTGCGCCCGGAAAACCCGCCATGCGAATTCGCGCGAGATGCGGTCGCCGCCGAATTCCAGGCCGTCGAGCAGATAGGGTTCGCTGACTACGTAGTTGTGCCCGCCCGAGGTTCGCGCGTCGCGGCGGTCATGCGGCACCTTGATGCCGTACACGTCCGCAAATTCGAGCTGCGCCTTGTAGTCGAGCGCCTCGGCGGCATCCGTCCCGAGCAGCGCGGCGGCCTTGGCCGCATATTGCTCATAGCCTAGACGGCCTTCCTGCAGCAGCTCAAGCTTGCCGCCTTCGGTCTCGTGAACGCCGACCAGCGCGCCGTCGCGCGACATTCGCGCCAGCTGCCAGCGGCCGACGACGCGCCGCGCGGCCTCGGTATGCTGCGGAAAATTCCAGGCCACAATGGTCAGCGGCACCAGCATGCGGCCGATATCGATGGCAGACCAGCCGATGCCCTGCGCCGCCGGCTTGCCCGTATAGTCGACCATTTCCAGCGTGGCGGTGCTGTAGGACTTGTTCGGCAGCAGGTTGTCATACAGCGGCATGCCGGCCAGGGAGTCGAGAAGTTTCGACATGCGCGCATCGAATTCCTTTTCCGCCAGCAGATCGAGGCGGTGCGCCGAAATCAGCGCCAGCATGGTGGACCCGGTGTCCCACATAGTGGCGGCCTGATACTTGTCGACGGAATTGACCAGGCCGGTTTTCGGGTCGGTATTGTTGTCGAAATATTTCCAGGCGATGCGTGCCCATTCCCGTTCCTGGTCGCTCAGCGGTTTCGGTTCGGCGGGCGCCGGCATGTCGCTGCTGTATTGAATCCGTGCGCCCTGAGCGTTTGCCGATGCGCTACCCGCCTGCGGCGGTCCGCTGTGCTTCTCTATCCACATCACCAGCGCGAAGCCCACCGCCAGCGCCAGGATGAAAACGATATTGCTGCGTGCGCGCAAGAGATTTTCCTTGTTCATGCGATCCTCGCCGACTCGGTTGCGGAAGCAGCCGGAGTGTCTTCCTCCGGCGGCGTCCATTGCGCTGCCCTGACCATCGGCAGCATGACCAGGATATTGTTCAGGCCCCATGCGGCATTGACCACCAGGCTCTGCAGCTCATGGGAATGCCCGAGGCCGAACACCCGGTAGGCGCCGTACACGATGCCGGCGACCGTCAATGCAATCACGGTCATCTGCGGAATCACGAGATGCAGGAAATTCCCTTCCTGCCTTTCCTTCGGCGTCACCGGAAACTTGATCTTTTCTCCCTTGAGCACGGTCCACAGCGCGCGGAAATTGATCGAGAAGAACGACAGGTAGGATGCCTTGCCCTCCCAGGAGCGCACGCCCCACATGCCGAACATGAAGGCCAGTTCGGTGGCAAGCAGGAAAGGCAGCGAGTGCAGATAGAACGCGTTCGAATAGGACGACAGCGGCGGAATGCCGGTGAACAGGTAGATGACCGGCGCGGCGATGAACACGATGTTCCAGATGCAGCCGAAGTAGGACCAGAAGGTCGACAGGTACATCGTCCGCTGGGCCCAGCTCATCTTCCCCTGGAACAGGGGATTGTCGCGGAAGCAGATGTCGAGGGTGCCGCCGGCATACTTGAAGCGCTGGATCATCCAGGACAGCAGGTCCTGCGGCGACAGCATCTTCGATTCCACCTCAGGATGCAGCACCGACTTCCATCGCCGGGCCACATCGTTGTGCAGGACGATGGAGGTGTAGATGTCTTCCGAGACATGGAACTTGTAAGGCGTGAATTCGGTTTCCAGCGCCACCTGGGTGCGCATGGCGCCGCTGAAGTCTTCGCGCAGCGATGGGTCCTTGATGTCGGATGCGTATTTCTCGACTTCCTTGTCCACCTTGATGGCATACGCGCGCAGCGCCGCCTGCATCACCGCTTCCCGGCGATGGATCGAACCGGCGCCGCAGCAGAACGCGGCATTGGCCCAGTTGCGCCGGCGCTGGATGACGTCGTAGAACATCTGCGCATCGCTGACGAAGGGGTCTTCGCCTACGCGCACCGGCCCGACCAGACGCTGCACGCCGACGCCCAGCCAGCGCCCGATGCGGCCGGCCTTGCGCTCCCAGCACCGGGGCAGGCTCTCGCCTTCGGGGATATCGTAGAACCATTGCGGCGTCTGCACCCAGGCGACATCCACATCACGGAAATAGCCGAGCGTATGTTCCAGGAAAGTGGGAAACAGCCGGGTGTCGGCGTCGCAGATGATGATGAAGTCGCCGCTGGTATGCTCCATCGCATTGCGCAGGTTGCCGGCCTTGAAGCCGATGTTGCTGGAGCGGGTGATGTAATTGACGCCCTCCTCTTCGGCCACCTGGCGCATCAGCGGGCGGCGGCCGTCGTCGAGGACATGCACGCGCATGTCGATCGGGTGCGGATAGCGGACGGCCTTGGCATCGCGGATCGACAGCCGCACCAGCTCTTCCTCTTCGCTGTAGGTGGTGATGAAGATGTCGACCGAGATCGGCCGGTCATCGTCGCCGTGCGTGTCGGCGCATTCGGCCAGGGTGCGCGGCGGAGGACGACGCGGATAGTCCCGCACCTGCCATAGATTGATTGCAAACAGCACCAGGCCGATATAGGCAAGCGTCTCGGCCAGGGCCAGCGGAATGGCGAACCACAAGGCATCGAAGTTGAGGGATTCGGTCCAGCGCCAACGGATGTAGTTGGCGCCCAGGATGAGCGCGACAACCACCAGAAACTGCCATATCAGCTCGATGGCCGGGGAATGCGCCAATGGGGGTGGCGGCCTGCGGTGTTCGAATTTGCTGAAATAGAATGCCAAGCGTTGCTCCTGCCTATCTTGATGAATCGGTAACGATGCTGTTGCGCTCGCACTTCCTGTAAAGGACATTGTTAAGGATCGGACTCCTTATCCATCGCGCTTGTTCCGAACCGCTTGGCCATGGTCAGGCGATTCACGCCGTCGACGGACTGGTACTGGACGGCGTCGAACGACAGCCTGACCAGTGCAAGCCCCATTCCATGCTCGGGCAGCGCGGCTAGGTCATCGGGGTCGAATTCGAAAGGCGCCGCGCTGTCGCGGTCCAGGTTTTCCTGCGGGATCGGCTTGCCGGTGTCGAACAGTTCCACTATGGCGGCGTCCTGAGACTGCTCGAAACGCAGCTGCATCGCCGCCGGGTGCATGCCCGCATAGCCATGCGAGACCACGTTGGTCAGCGCTTCGACGATGCCGAGTTCGATGGCGTCGCGCGCTTCCGGCGGAATGCCGTCGGCCATGAAGGCGCGCAGCGATTCGGCAATGGACCGCACCTCCTCCAGCCGGGCAGGCACGCTGAACTCGACCTTGCGGATCATGCGGGAAGGCATGCCAGTGTCCGCAGGCGCGGTCGTCGCAGGCATCGTCATCGCTCGCTCATTGCGCAGGCTCGCTCTGCTGCACGATTTCACGCAGCATGTCGTGCGCGGGATCATCGATCAGCGCCTTGCGCGCATCGTCGAGCAGCCAGCCGATATCGGCGTCCGCGATGTCGACCACCTCGCCGTAGGGATCGATCAGCTTGCCGGCAAAAACAATGCGCTCGCTCAGCGATGCCACCGATGCCACGCGCGTATAGTCGCCGATGATGCTCGCCCTGACTTGCGCGCCGGCTTCGATCACGCAGTTGGACCCGATCACGGCTGGCCCTTCGATCACTGCGCCGTCGCCGATGGAGGTGCCGCTGCCGATATACACCGGACCGCTGATCTGGACTTTCGACCAGTCGACGCGGATGCCGAGCCCGGCGCGCACGCCTGGCCGGATTTCGACGCCGGGCAGGCGGTAGCCGCGCACCTCGCCGCTCAACGCAAGCCGGGTCGCATGCCAGAAGTCCGTGACGGAACCGATATCGACCCACTGGAAAGGTTGGGCCACCGCATAGACCGGAGCGCCCTTCGCGATCAGTGCCGGAAACAGCTGGCCGCCGATATCGTATTCCTGTCCGGAAGGTATATGGTCGAATACCGAAGGCTCGAAAATGTAGATGCCGGTGTTGGCATTGGTCGACAGGGCCTGCTCGGCTTTCGGTTTTTCCTGGAAGCTCTTCACGCGGCCGTCGTCGTCGGTCACCACCACGCCGTACTTGCTGACCTCTTCCAGCGGCACCGCCTTGGTCACGATGGTGGCCGCCGCTCCGCGGCTGCGATGGAATTCCAGGACCGCGCCCAGGTCGACATCAATCAGCGCGTCGCCGCACAGGACGGCAAAGGTGCTGTCGAAGAAGCCGCAGAAATCCTGTATCTTGCGCATGCCGCCGGCCGAGCCGACCGGGCGGTCGACGAACTGGCCGTTCTCCAGCTGGCCTTCATAGGAATAGGCGATCTGCACGCCCAGCCTCTCGCCGTCGCGAAAGTAGTTTTCGATGGCCGAGGACAGGTAGCTGGTATTGATGAATATCTGGTCGAAGCCGTGCTGCGCGAGGTGCTCGATGATGGACTCCATCACCGGCTTGCGTATCAGCGGAATCATGGGCTTGGGCATCACGTTGGTGAGCGGCCGTACGCGCGTGCCTTTTCCGGCGGCCAATATCATTGCCTTCACGCCGGCCTCCTCAGCTCAGCTTGTCGACGGCGTCGGACGGCGTTTCCGCGATGAGGAACACCTTGTCCATCCGGGTCAGCTTGAACAGGCTGAGCACGGCGCCCTTCACGTTGCACACCGCCAGCAGGCCGCGCGTGCCCAGCGCCTTTAGTACCGAGACGATGGCACCGAGGCCGCTCGAATCCATGAACTGCACCAGTTCCAGATCGAGGACGATGGCTTTCTCGCCGGATTCCACCACCTTGAGCACCGCTTCCTTGAACGACAGGGCGACCGAAGCATCGATGCGCTTGAGCTGCGGCTTGATGATGGCGATGTCACGTTCCCTGCTGACTTCAATCAATTCCATGCTTTCTCCATTTTATTTTTTGAGGTGCGGCATTCAAGGAATCCTTTCCCGATTGACCATGTCATCGACAAGAAGTTTGCCTGCTCATCCTGCCGCCTACCAGCTCGCCGACCAGGAAACCGAAATGCTTCCGCGCCGGAAACCGCCCTGCCCGGGCGTCTCGCGCCCCGGATAGCGGTTTCCGGCGTAATTGTTGTACTGGATGGTAACAGTACCGGGCAGCCAATCAAAATAACCGAAGCCGTAGGTAAAGTCCGGATCCCAGGGTTGCTGCTGCGCACGGTCCGGGTAATGGAAGACGGTGGCATTCGCGTACAGGTTGTTCGGCAGGCTGTAACGGCAGCCTAGCGACAGCGTGCGCTTGTTCTTCTTCAGCGACTGGGTAGCGAGATCGGTATAGCGCTGCGTCAGGTTGGCATTGACGCTGCAGTTGACCTGGTGATCGTCCGCGGCCTTGAACAGCGGATCGAGAAATTGCGGCATCACGAACTTGTAGCCCAGCGACCAGACACCCTGCCGGAAACGGCTGACCGTTTCCGCGCCTTCCGGACGCAGGCGGTTACCCGAGTAATTGCCATAGACCAGGCTGAAGGTATTCGGATGCCAGTCGTCGTAGCCGAAGGAATAGGTGAAGTCCGGATTCCACGGCCGCTGGCGGTCGCCCATCAGATAACGGTAGAAGGTAGCGCTGCCGAACCAGTAACTCACTGGGTTGTATCTCAGCTCCGCCTGCAGCGTCGGCGAGACCGCCGGCGAACCTTGCGTGCCGGCGCCGAGATCGCCGCCGGCGCTGGTCCGGAGCGGATAATCGAAGCCCAGCCGCAGCCGCAGCGGGCGCGCCCCGGCATCGGCTTCGGCGGTGTCGACCGCCAATGCAGAGGGTGCGATAGCGGTCGGTACCTCTCTGGACGCGCTTGCGGAGTGCGTATCCGGCGCGGGCAACGCAGGCCGGTTCCAGTCCGAAGCCTGCGCCGGAAACGCGGTTGCGAACAGCGGGGCTGCCGCGGCTGCAAGCGATACGGCGCCTGCCAGCAAACTCTGTCTGCCGACCTGACTGCTGCCTTGACTGCGCCACCGGACCTTCAATTCGGCAACCTTTGTTCGGTGCCGCGTTTCGGATCGGTCCCGAATTCCATGCTCAGGAAGGTGATGTCGTCCTTGTAGCCCTCGTCTCCGCCGCGCCAGATGGTCAGCGCCTGGTTAATCGCCTCCTTGACTTCCTGCAGCGGCCGGTCGCGCGTCTGCGACAGCACGCGCTCCATGCGCTCCTGGCCGAACACTTCGTCGTCGCCGTTCTCGCAATCCGGGACGCCGTCCGAATACAGGTAGAGACGCGTACCCGGCGCCAGGCGCAGCAAATGGGATTCATAGTCGGCCTGGTCCAGGATGCCGATAGGCAAACCGCCACTGCCTACCGCTTCGACGCCGGGCGAACCCGGTCTGCATAGAAGCGCCGGGGGATGCCCTGCCTGTACCAGGGCGACCTCGCCGGATTCGCGGTCGAGGATGCCGAACACCATGGTCAGGTACAGGCCGGATTCGGTCATCGAGGTAAAGCGCGAATTGAAATCCCGGACCACCATCGGCGCAACCTGCCCGATATCTCCCTGCTTCGCTTGCAGCAACTGCAGCATGTCCTGGCGGCCGGACACCATTTGCCGCTGGGCATAGAAGGCCAGCAGCGACGCCGACAGGCCGTGCCCGGATACATCGATAACGTAAAAGCAGAGATAGCGGTTCCCCAGCGGGAAGAAGTCAAAGATGTCTCCCCCGAGAAAGCTCGATGCCCGGAACAACCAGTCGAAACGGACGCTGTCGATGCATTTCGGCGCAGGCAGGAAGCGCTGCTGCATTTCCCTCGCAATCGCCATTTCCTCGCTCAGCTTTGCATAGGCACGCGACAATTCAAGATTGCGCTTTTCAAGGTCTTCATGCAGTTCAGCCCGGGCCTGTTCCAGCCTTTTCTGTTCAGAGACATCATGGCCGATGGCGACAATGACCTGCAGGCCATTCTGCGTCAGCCTCTGCATTCTCAGTTCCAGGTGGCGTTCTTCACCGGCGGGGCCGACGCGCCGCTGTTCCAGCAATGCCCTGTCGCGCTGCCCGGTGCGGAAGGTATCGACCAGCCGCTCCTTTTCCTGGCGCCCTTCCATCTGCACGAGATCGGCCAGCTTGCGGCCGGCGAGGCTGGTGTCGGCGCAGTCGTGCGCAGCGCAGGCGGCGGCGTTGGCATAGATACACTCGGTCGAGCGCCCGTCCACGAGAAGCACCTCGTCGTCGAGCTGATTGAGCACCTGGCCCAGCAAGGCGAGACGCGCTTCCCGCTTTCTTGCCTTGAGGAGCGCGGACAGGACGGTGGAGAGTTGCTTGAGGGATTCAAGCTGCCAGTCGTTGAGCCGGGCCGGACGATCCGACAGCACGCAGAGCGTGCCGAGCTTGTAGCCCTCTTCGCTGGTCAGAGGCATGCCGGCATAGACCCGGATCGACAATTCCCCGGTGACGAAGGGGTTGTCGCTGAAGCGTTCATCCTCCGACGCATCCGGCACGTGGAAGACTTCGTCATGCAGGATGGCGTGTCCGCAGAAGCTGATGTCGCGCGGCGTTTCCCTGAGATTCTTCAAGCCATGCGCGGCCTTGAACCATTGCCGGTCTTTGGCGACCAGCGTGATCAGCGCATAGGGAACGCTGCATATCTTCGCGGCGAGCGAAGCGATTTCATCAAAGACGGCTTCGAACGGCGTATCCAGGAGGAGGTAACTGTCGAGATTCTCCACGCGCTGTGCATCATCGGAAGGTATGGGAGCGGCGATCATGAGTGCTAGAAGGGTTATTTTCCACTTTGGCCGCATTGGCGGGCCAAGGTTCTGCAAGCTCGCCGCATTGCCGCCTGCGGTTTGAGTGCATGGATCACGGCTTGAACTCGATCGCCAGGAAGGTGACGTCGTCGGCAAAATTGTCTATGCCGCCCTGCCAATGGCGCAATGCATGGTGCAAGCGCTCTCCGACATCCTTGAGCGGCAAGTTGCGGCCGAACTCCAGCACCTGTTGCAGGCGGCCGGCGCCGTAGCATTCTTCATGCATGTTCTGGCAATCCGTGATGCCGTCGGAATACAGATAGAGCCGCGCGCCCGGCTCCAGCCGCAGCAGATGGCTTTCATACTGCGTATCGCTGACAAATCCGATCGGCAAGCCGCCATCACCGATGGGCACGGGTGGTCCTTCCTTCGGCATAAGCATGGCCGGAGGATGTCCTGCCTGCACCAGCGCCACGTCGCCTGTTTCCTGGTCCAGGATGCCGTACACCATGGTGAGGTAGAGGCTGGTTTCGCGCATCTGCATGAAACGGTTGTTGAAATCCGTTACCATTGCCGCCGCCGCCGGGCCGATGCCGCCATGTTGCCCGATCATGGCTGCGGCCTGGCGGTCGGATGCGCGAATCTGGTGCTGCGCATTGAAAGCCAGCATTGCGGCCGATACGCCGTGTCCCGACACATCGACCACGTAGAAGCACAGGTGGCGGCTGTCGATCGGGAAATAATCGAAGCAGTCGCCGCTGACGTAGCTTGATGCCTGGAACAGCCAGTCGAAATGCGCCGGTCCGATATGGCCCGGTTCCGGCAGCAGGCCGAGCAGCATTCTCCTCGCCATGTTGAGCTCGCGGCTCAGCTGCGTATAGGCCGCATCCCGCTGCAGATGATGCACATAAGCCGCCGAGTGATAGCGTAGCCGCGCCAGCATTTCCGCCTGTGCGGGCAGCTTGATCAGGTAGTCGTTGGCACCGTCGGCGAAGGCCTGCGCTTTCACCTCCGCATCTTCCTTGGTGGAAAGCACGACGATGGGAATATCGCGCGTGCGCGGATGCTCGCGAAACCGGCGCACAAGCTCAAACCCGTCGGTATTGGGCATGACGAGGTCCTGCAGGATCACGGTGGGCAGCCACTGCAATGCGGCAGCCATTGCGCGGTCGGCGTGCTGGACTGCAAGGAATTCGATATCCTCCTGAGTCTTGATCAATTGCTGGACGGCATAGGCCACGATGGCTTGATCGTCTATGAGCAAGACCCGCACACGCAGACCGGTGCCAGGGAATGCGAGCCCCTGATCGGCATGAACGGAGGATGGGGGCGCAATGTCTTGGAAAGAACTGTCTGTCGAAGTATTTATTGAGAGCATATTTTTCGTTGCGACTACAGCATTTATCAACGAACGATACAAGAAAATGCTGAGTCGTGCGAATTAAATCGAATGGTTCGATAAGAATTGCGCGAGACGTGCTTGAGGGGAATTTGCAGGTTCAAGCCGAATGGAAACTGTGCTTCCTGCAGCTGGCAGGAAAACGAACACCATGCATCTTTCCTCACCGCCCACGCCCGCATTTTATTAAAACGTTGTCAATCCTTCCTCAAGTGAAAGAGTGCTGAACCATTCGCCGAGACAAGGTACTCATATTCCGCAAGACATGGCCGTTATATCGTTTTGCATAATTTATCTATCATTCAACATGGATAGGAATTTCCTGCATATCGGTTAGCATGCCGACTGCCGCACCGGGAATGCAGGCGTCCGCTGCGCACAAACGCTTCCAACTATCGAAGGCCAGATCATGAGCCAAACCCTCCTTGTCAAACATGCCCGCGTCCTCGTCACGATGGACGATACCCGGCGCGAGATCGCCGACGGCGCAGTCTTCGTGCGCGGCAACGTGATCGAACAGGTCGGCAGCACCGAAAGCCTGCCGCAGGAGGCGGACGAGGTGATCGACGCCGGCGGTTGCGTCGTACTTCCCGGCCTCGTGAATACTCATCACCACATGTACCAGAGCCTGACGCGCGTCATTCCCGGCGCACAGAACGGCGAGCTGTTCAACTGGCTGCAGAACCTGTATCCGATCTGGGCCAATCTCACGCCGGAAATGGTGGAAGTCTCGACGCTGACCGCCATGACGGAACTGATGCTGTCCGGCTGCACCACCACCAGCGATCACTTGTACATCTATCCGAGCGGATGCAGGCTGGACCACAGCATCGAGGCGGCTCAGCGCATCGGCATGCGCTTCCATGCCGCGCGCGGCTCGATGAGCGTGGGCCAGAGCAAGGGCGGCCTGCCTCCCGACCGCGTTGTGGAAGAGGAAGCCGATATCCTCAAGGATACGCAGCGCCTGATCGAGACATGGCATGACCCGGCCCGCCATGCGATGCGGCGCATCGTGGTGGCGCCCTGCTCGCCGTTCTCGGTGTCGCGCGACCTGATGCGGGAGTCAGCGGCAATGGCGCGCCATTATGGCGTTTCGCTGCACACGCATCTTGCAGAGAGCCGGACCGACATCGATTACAGCCGGGAGAAATTCAACATGACGCCGGCCCAGTATGCGGAGGATTGCGGCTGGGTGGGGCACGATGTATGGCATGCGCACTGCGTACAACTCGACGACGACGGTATTGCGCTGTTTGCGCGCAGCGGGACTGGCGTGGCGCACTGCCCCTGCTCCAACATGCGGCTGGCGTCGGGCATTGCGCCAGTGCGCAAGATGCGCGACGCAGGCGTGCCGGTCGGCCTTGGCGTCGACGGCTCGGCCTCCAATGATTCGGGCCATCTCCTGGGCGAGGTGCGCCAGGCGATGCTGCTGCAGCGGGTGGGCTTCGGACCGGACGCCATGACCGCGCGCGAGGCACTTGAAATTGCGACGCTGGGCGGCGCCAAGGTATTGAACCGGGACGATATCGGCGCGCTGAAACCCGGCATGTCGGCCGATATCGTGATGTTCAGCCTCGACCAGATCGGATTTGCCGGCGCACTGCATGATCCGGTCGCGGCGCTGGTCTTTTCGACGCCGTCGAATGTATGGTGCAGCATCATCAACGGCCGCGTGGTCGTGCGCGACGGCCGCTGCACGACAGTGGAAACCGGTCCGCTGATTGAGCGGCATCAGCGGCTTGCGCTGCAGCTTGCAGAAGCGGCACGCAGCACGACCTGAATTCATTGATATTTGGCGTCGCCGAATTTCGCCGGCTTCGTCTTTCATTGCTCAAAACCGGCTGGCAACCAGTGTCGTGCGGTACAGATTAATCTGCTTGTTCCGTCCAGTTCGTTCAAGTGATTTCATGTCAGCGAGCACATCGCTGCTGGACCGAAGATTAGAAAACGGCCACGAAAACCATTCACTATCGGATTGACCGGTAGTTTCTCATCGCAATTGCATTTTAAGATTGCGAATGTAAATTCGATTCCCGTCTATCTGTTTTTTATGCGACGGACGCGAGTTGCTTTTACCAATCCGGATTTATCAAGATCACAGTGACCTACCTCCTGCGGGTTTTTGTCGATAAGTCCTCGGCAGAGAGATACTGCACGTCATGGACCGCACGTCATCGCTTGTCGATGCGGGCTGATTCAATCAGTTTTCCAATTGCGTATTTCTCCCTTGGTAATCATATTCGGGTCGCCACCTTTCTGGTTGACCTCGTCAAGGTGAGACAACAGCACGATTGCTGCATGAGCCCGCTCCGGATCAATGTCAGTGTACGCCGCAGGGTTATTAGCCCAACCTCTTACCCATTCCATAGACCTCTGTGAATCATCTGGACTGTCATCTCCGAAGACATCCAATAGGATTTTTTTTGCCTCACTTTCCGACATGGTTTTGGCAGCATCAGTCCAGTATCCTTTCTTCGACTTATCACTTCCGTGCAATTTTGCGGAGTCCTGAATCGCGTCATTGCAATCCACTACACCAACAAAGCCATCATAGGATTTTACCCCTTTGGTGCCGGCATCCAGTCTATTAAAAAGACTGTAGTCGTCAGCGGCAAGCTTCGCGAAAGCCGCTTTTTGCTTCTCGTTGAGCGAAACGTCTTTCCCGCCAATATTCACCGTTCCCGTTGCGACGCCTTCAGTGAGCTGGTCCTTCGAAATAAATCCGTCCGACGAATTATCTTTGATAAATTTCCTAAGTTCCAGGGTGGCTTGGTAGTCAGTCGCAACGTATCTACCATCAGTCTTACGCATATCTGACTCATTGAATACGCTCGGGTCGAAATTGCGACGGCTGTTGGGAGGGATCGCCATACTGTAGTCCTTTCGCAGAAATGAAATGAATAATAAATCTCAGCAACTTTAAATTTTTTGATAAAGCTATGTCGAGCCAGACCAACTGAACCCGGCTAATCATCGTGAATGCGATGAAACACGATTTACTTCAATTCAACGCTTACAAAACTTTTTCCTTAACAGTCCTATGAAAGTCATGCGGGGTCTCGACTACAATTGCCATGTATGTATTGCAAAAATATTCAGTTATTTTATGTGGTTACCAGACTTGGGAAGTTCCACAATCATGTGCGATTGTCGCCTTCGATTTGATTCAAATGGGTTTTAGCCATCCAAGGGCCCTCCGAGAGGTAATTAAGCCGGCTCCGCTCTGTATCACAGGCCAGTTGTTGCATAGCGGATAATGGCAATTCTTGCCTTGGTTCCGCCGAGAGTTCTCATGACTTGAATAGCCTACAGCTTCGCAAGGCTGCGAGAGATCAGAACGCACCTAGAGCGGTTTCGCCCTGACCTGCTTGCCGACCCCAGGCGGATTGCTTCTGGTACCGCGTTGTGCGGGGCCGCCGAGCCCGCCATGTCGCCTCGCCACGCCTTGTCCCAGAAACAATCCGCCTCGACCTCGCCTAAGCCGGTCAGGGCGAAGCCGTTCTAGCCGGCGCTCCTGTAGAGATAACCATCCGGCAGGCCAATACGCCGGCACGCCTGAACCGCGGGTGACGAGGTCAGCAGGACCCGGTCGGAGAGCGCACCCAGCCGGGCGACAACGCCGCGCTGCCACGGCCGCAGGCTCCAGTGCTGCGAGAGCCCGAGCCGCGCGCGAAGAGCCGGCGGCACGAGTTCGACCGCCGCCCTGACCAGCATGGGCTGGAGCCGATACAGCGGGGATGGCAATACCGGAACGTTTTCTATGATGTCCAGGAATTCGAACAGGATGCTTGAGGGTTCCAGCGCGCCGCCCATCTGGTCGAGCAAGGCAGCCATTTCAGGCCGGGAGCCGATCGTGCATCTTGCCCCGTACAGGCCAGCGGCAGCCTGGCCCTCGGTATAAAAACGGCTGAAGTCTTCCGGCGCAAGCCGGCGCACATAGGCGTGATAGGCTTCGATGAAGCCGAAGCTTGCAGTTGCGTACACCCAGGAAAGCAGCGCAGGGTCATCGGCACGATAAGCCCTGCCGTCCGGCGTGATCCCGCTGATACTCGCATGCATGCGCCCGACATGGCGAATCATTTCCTCGGCCGCGCTGCGGGCGCCATACACTGTCACCATGGCGGCAAAGCCGGTACGCTGCATGCGCCGCAGCGGCGCAGAACGAAAGTTCGTATGGCCCCATACCCCGCTGCGCACCTTGGGCTCGGCAAGTTCGAGCAGCACGGCAGCGATGCCGCCGAGGAACAACGCAACTGGATTCTTGAAAATTCTCCATGAAATCGAGTCCGCTGGAACCAGTGCCGCTTCACCGGGCGGATGCGCGAAGTCCACCGAAAAAGCATTTCCCTCGCTGATGAATTGCGATGCCGCCTTCTCAAGCCTGCGCTGGAGAAGGCGCGGAAGAATAATCAAGGTGCCTGATGTGCCTGATGTGTCTGGTGCTTTCATGCAAGCCTTGCCGTCACGTTTTCTATCGAATGCCCGATCGCCCGGCTTGGGCGAAAGGGCAACTTGTCGATCGATTTCCACTCTGATGTCCGATGAACCGCGGAACGGTCAGGCGTTCCATTTCCCGCAATGAAAGGACATCAGGCATGGCAACGATTCAACATTCTATCGACGTGGACGTTCCCGCTCAAACACTCTTCAACCATCTCACCCGGTTCGAGGATTACGGGCAATTCATGGACAACGTTGAACACGTGGAGCGGATCGATGACACGCATCTGCGCTGGACCACAACCATGGCAAACCGCGCCGTGGAATGGGATTCGGCGGTAACCACGGACGACAGGCAGCGCCGCATCGCCTGGCAGGACACCAATGGCATCAGCAACTCCGGCAGGCTTGAGGTGCAGGCAATCAGCGAAGAGGCGTCAAGAGTGATCTTCAGTCTGGAAATAGAGTCGGGACAGTTCCCGGGCGCAATGGCAGGCGACACTGACGCGGAAACGTCGCAGCACCTGACCCGAAGCCTGGCCAAGCTGAAAAGTTTCGCGGAGGGCCAAGGTTCGGATTCAGGCGCATCGTGCGGCATGCTTCGGCCCGGCAACTTCGCGACGGCTGCCTCGACCAGCGGCTCGCCTACTGAAGTTCTCGAGGATGAACCCAACGAGAGCGGCCCTTCGGCAAACTTCGGAACAAGGATTGGAACAAGGACTTGAATCGCTGCCCCCGGGACTGCGAAGCCGAGTAAGGGAAGGCGGCTTCAGACCTTGACGGCGCTGGCACCATCCGGGGCATGCGGCTTGTGCCGGCCAGCGGCGGGCGCCTGTACAGGCGCATGTTCGGCCAGCAGTTCGGCGACCCAGTCGATGAACACTCGCAGCTTGATGCCGACATGCCGATTCGGCGCAAATGCCACGTAGAGCGGCATCGGGTCGAGACGCCAGTCCTCGAACAGCGGAATCAGTTCGCCGCGCGCCAGGTGCGGCCTGGCCATGTAGTCGGGCAGCCAGAGAACCCCCATGCCGGCCAGGCCGGCCTCGAGATAAGCGTTGCCGTCATCCACCGCCAGCACATAATTGCCATGCACGTTGAGGCTCTTGCCGTCCCGGTGCATGGCGTAGGGAAAGGCCCTGCCGATGCGCGACCATAGAAATCCCACGATGCGGTGATGCGTATTCTCCAGTTCTTCCGGATGGGAAGGCGTGCCGGCACGTTCGAGGTAACGGGGAGCGGCATAGACCCGCAGCTGCAGTTCGCCGACGCGCCTGGCCATCAGGGACTGATCGGTGAGTTCGCCGCCGCGCACCACGCAATCGACGTTCTCGCCGATCAGGTCGATGTTGCGATCGCTTACCCCCATGTCGAGCTGAATGTCGGGATATTTCGCGTGAAACGCAGGCAGGGCCGGCACCAGGATCATGCGCGCGAGCGGACTGGGCACGTCAACGCGCAGTCGACCTGACGGCAACGCCGACGCATTGGGCAGGTTCGTTTCGGCCTCGTGCAGATCGGCCAGTAACCGCAGGACCCGCTCGTAAAAGACCGCGCCATCGGCAGTGACGCTGATCCTGCGCGTGGTGCGGTTGAGCAGCTTGACACGCAAGCGGGCTTCGAGCTGCTGCACCAGCTGCGTCACACTGGTCCTGCTCATGTGCAGGGTCTGGGCCGCCTTGGTGAAGCTGCCGGCTTCCACCACCCGGGCAAATGCCTGCATTGCATCGAAACGGTCCATTTCCGGCCTGCCTATGGGTTGAATAAGTTGAATGGGTTGAATTGTTTGGATTATACAAATAGTGATGGCTGGATCCGCTGGTTTATCAATGCCGCCTGACGGGATAGAGTTGACTTCAACGTATACCAATGCTGAGTCATGTCATGGAATGGCTTGGGATTGGTATTAACCCGGGCCGTACAGGCCCTTTATGGAGAAGATCAATGACAAATCCAAGACGCGATGTAGTTTTTCCGCCTGGCCGACAGGCGCTGTACGAACGCAATCGTTATTCGCCTGCAATCCGGTCCAACGGTTTTCTATTTGTTTCCGGCCAGGTCGGCAGCCGCGCCGATGGCTCGCCGGAACCCGACCTGGAGGCGCAGGTCAGGCTCGCATTCGACAATCTCAATGCAATCCTGGCTGCCGCCGGATGCACGTTCGACGACGTGGTCGACGTGACTGTATTCATGGTCAATCCCGAATCCAGCTTCGAGAAGGTTTGGAAGGTCGTACCCGATTATTGGGGCGGCGCGCCGCATCCGACGCTGACCGCCGTCGGCGTGACGTGGCTTTATGGCTTCCAGTTCGAAATCAAGGTCATTGCAAAGCTTCCGGAGCAGTGACCACCGTGGACCCGCATCCGGGTCCGCCACGCCGCGAGGAACCGCGCACCATCGCGATGCCGTCGGCGGCAGCTCCAGGCACGCACAATCTTCCACCCTCACGGTTCGAGATGGCGAGCGTGCCGCCGAGTGCCGTACAGGGCTGCTGTGCAATCGCCAGGCCGAGACCGCTGCCTCCGGTTTCGATAGCGCGAACTTTCCAATCGATAGAAGGGTTGCGGCACGGCAGCCTGTTTTTGCTCGGGGATGCCGGGCCCGCAATCGCGCACCGCGATCGATATTCGTTCTCCAGCTGCAGAAAGCTCGATTCCGGCGCTTCCTGCAAACATGCCTACCGCAACCAGTACTGGCCGGCCTCCTATGTGATCAATCGCAAGGGCGCATCCAGCATCAGCACGTCGGCAAAGGCGGATATGAGGAAATGGAAGGTGCGTTCAAGACCCTGCTGCAACGAAGCGGAGACAAGCCGGGCGGCTAGCAGGCGGCAAGCGTCTTGCCGACGTTCAAGCATGAAAACATTGCGCAAATCGTGGATGGCGAACTTTTCAGTTGGCAAAGCGTCATTGTGGTGCCATGCACGCATTCTGCCTGCATGAACGTTGCCTTACCTGAAGTTAATTAAAAGGAGCCATCATGGACAAGAGCGAAGTCATTTCCACATTGAATGATCTGATCGAGACCTGCAAGGATGGCGAAGAAGGTTTTCGCACTTGCGCGGAGGATATCTCGAGCACGGAGCTGAAGTCCTACTTCACCGACCGTGCGCATCGCTGCGCGACGGCCGCCGCCGAATTGCAGGATATCGTCGAGGAGTACGGCGGTTCTCCCGAGACTTCTTCCAGCGTCAGCGGCACCTTGCACCGCCGCTGGGTTGATATCAAGTCGGCAGTGACCGGCAAGGACGACGAGTCCATCCTGAATGAATGCGAACGCGGCGAGGATGTCGCAAAGCGCAGCTATGAGGACGCGCTGGCGAAGGACCTGCCGGTGGAAGTCCGCTCCGTGGTGGAGCGGCAATACCAGGGCGTGATGCAGAACCACGACCAGGTGAAAGGCATGCGCAACCAGGTGCGCGCCCATCGCTGATCCTCAGGCACGCAGGCACCACCAGACCCTGTGAAAGGTCCGCGCCACTTCGGCGCGGACCTTTTTTGCTTCACCCGTTTTCGGCGCATCTTGCGGGTTCGTTCGCTTCGCATCGTAAGGTGGAACGGCTCCGGACGCGACCCGAAGCATAAGCATATGCACCGGCCAGTGACGGTCAGGGATCGGAAGTCCAAAGCCCGGATTTCTCCAATGCTCGCGCGCACTGGAGAAAAGCTTCTTCCACATGCACCACGATCACCGAAGAGACTAAACCGGGTTTGGCAGGAAACCGGGCCAGGAAATCAGGATTGACGCTGACGTGAGCACGCCCGCACACCCTAAGCATCGTCGAGATGCCGGGGACCAGAAAAATCAGCGCGACACGCGGGTCGGCCACGATATTCCTGAGGCTGTCGTTGCGCCCGTGAGAGCCGCGTTCCGGAATCAGCAAGGTCTTTTCATCAATCACATCGACGAACCCGCCGGCATCGCCCTTCGCGGAAGCATCCAGGCCATCGGGCCCGATTGTGGAAAGCACCACGAACGGCGCTTTCTCGATGAACTGATGAAATTCTGGTTTGATATGCGGGGCTTCCTGGCGCGAAGTCCTGTTCGGCGGACCATACAGGCGCTCCAGGTTGTCCAGGCTGGATATGCGAAATTCGTCGTTCAATGCGTCGTTCATAGCGTTTTTCCCGCCGCCTTACCTTGGAGGCATGACCTGCCAGCAGATGTCCGTGCTTTCGCCGACCGGCGAAACGGCACACTGGTAACAGTAACAGGCTCTTTCACTTGATACTCCCATATCCGCATTCGGCACGATCTCCACGGAGACCGCATCACCGACGAGGCTCGTATGGCGCTTAATATCGGACACCTGCTCGGCACCTACTTGGCGCTCTTCGCGGACGGGAAAAACAGCTGCTGACCATCCACCTTGAAGTCGGCGATCTTCCGTTGCCCCTCGTCGGAAGTAATCCATTGGATGAGCTGCATCGCACCCTTATGATTGATGTCCTTGTACTTGGCGGGATTCACCGCGATGATGCCGTAGGGATTGAACATTTTCTGATCGCCCTCGACCGCAACCACCAGTCCGGTCTTGGCCCGATAGGCGCCATAGGTCGCGCGATCGGTCAGGGTATAGGCTTGCATTTCCGCGGCCATGTTCAAGACTTCACCCATGCCCAGTCCTGCTGAAACATAGGCACTCCCCTGCGGCTTGGTGTCGGCCTCTTTCCAGTAGGCTTTTTCCATCTGGTCGGTGCCCGAGTTGTCGCCGCGGGAAATGAACTTCGCCTTGCTGCTGACGATTTTCTTCATCGCCGCGATAACGTCCTTGCTGCCGGCAATGCCGGCGGGATCGCCGGTTGGTCCGACGATGATGAAGTCGTTGTACATCACGTCACGCCGATTGATGCCATGCCCCTCGGCGACAAACTTGTCTTCCGCCGCGCGCGCATGCACGAGGGTCACGTCGACGTCGCCGTTCTTTGCCAGTTCGAGCGCCTTGCCGGTGCCAACCGAAATGACATTCACCTTGTTGTTGGTCTTGGCTTCAAATGCAGGCAGCAGAAATTTCAGCAATCCGGAGTTGTCGGTACTGGTCGTGGTCGACAGCTTGATGACTTGCTGTGCCATCGCCGGCAAGGCGGCGGCGGAACATCCGAAAGCGAGGGCCAGGGCGGCAACGCGCATTTTCCAGTTCAACATTGAAGATCTCCAGATGGATTTTTCGAAGCCGGTCTTCGATCCTTGGTTGTCCTGCGCCGGCATTGCTTGCCATGGTAAACACCTGCGGCTAGCAATCCAATATGAACGGGTATTCCTATGTTTGAATTCCGGATTATCTTGATTTAACCGGGATGTTTTTGAATGACCATGAGTGCCGTCGGCTGCCAAACCGGAAAAAAGCCGGCGCCAAGCAGGCATCGCCAGATTGTTGATATGCTACAGAATTCCTGGACATGCAACTTCCTATGAAGTGATTTGCATATGTTTAATATCAAAGTCGGCTATACCTTTTCCGATTCACCCATCAACAAGCCGCATCTGGAACATCCTTTGTTCGAACTGCTGGCCGCAATCCACAGCACCGGCTCGGTGGCGCAAGCTGCCGAATGTCTGGATCTGTCGTACCGGCATGTCTGGGGAAGCTTGAAAAAATGGGAAGAAGCCCTGGGATCTGAGCTCATTCTCTGGGAACGCGGCAAGCGGGCGCGGCTGTCCGGCTTTGGTGAAAAGTTGCTGTATGCAGAGCAGCGCGCAAAAACACGGGTGCTGCCTCAGCTTGAAAACCTGATTTCCGAAATGGAGCGCGAGTTTGCGTTCGCATTCGATCCCACCACGCACGTGGTGCCGATGTACGCCAGCCATGACATGGCGCTGCCGCGCCTGAAAGAGTACATGGCGCAGGAAGCCAGGTTGCACCTCGACCTCAAGTTCCGCGGCAGCATGGATTGCATTGCGGCGCTAACGCGCGGCGAATGCCTGCTGGCGGGGTTCCATGTCAGCGAGGACCGTGCGAAAGGAACGCTGACCCAGAAAACCTTCAAGAAGCTGCTCAAGCCCGGAAAACACAAGCTGATCAATTTCGTCGGGCGCCAGCAAGGATTGATCGTGCGGTCGGGCAATCCCAAGAACATCCGGAACCTGCGTGATCTCAAGCGGCCCGAGCTTCGCTTCGTCAACCGGGAACCCGGGTCCGGCACACGCTTGGAAATCGAACAGTTGCTGGCGACTGAAAACATCGCCGCCGCGAGCATCAACGGCTTTGACAGCGCCGAGCCGACGCATTTGTCGGTAGCGGCCGCCGTTGCATCCGGGCAGGCGGATGTCGGCTTCGGCATCCAGGCCGCCGCAGCCAAGTCCGGGCTTGGATTCATTCCCCTGATACGGGAGCAGTATTATTTCGTTTGCCTGAAGGAGTCGCTGGACGAAGCGGCCATCGTGAAACTCAGGGAACTCCTCAGAAGCAAGGAGTGGCGGCTCCTGATCAACGACCTGCCAGGCTACGATACCCAACTTGCGGGCGATGTCGTCTCGTTGCGCAAGGCGATGCCATGGTACTCATTCAAGACGGAAAAGCAGCCCGCGATGGTCAGTCCAGAGTGACCGGGTCAAGACCGCAAAGTCGGGCGTGAACTTGGCTAACATCGCAAGCAAGCTGCCGAGCGCTTGCGGATATTGCAGCTGAGTAGAAACTCAAAGATGCATTATTTATGCATCTTTGATAGAATCGCCGCAACGGCAGCAAAACATCAGCAAAACAGCAGTACAGGCAGGCAGCGCAGTCTCATTGGCCGGCGGTCTTGCGTTAATCGAGGACAGGCGTGCAGCGCCTTCTTTTTCGTTCATAAACATACATTTATTTAACATCTTTAAGGGAAGATCATGATCTCAGCCGAAGCACGCCCATATATCGATGCCAGCGTACCTGTCCTGCGCGAACATGGCACGACGATCACCCGCACCTTCTACAGCAGCATGTTTGCCGCCCATCCCGAACTGACCAATCTGTTCAACATGGGTAACCAGGCCAGTGGCGCGCAGCAGAATTCCCTGGCGGCCGCGGTCTTCGCCTATGCCGCCAACATCGGCAATCCAGGCGCGCTCGGTCCTGTCGTCAGCCGCATCGTTCACAAGCACGTGTCGGTCGGCATTCGTGCGGAACACTATCCCATCGTCGGACGCCACCTGCTCGGAGCCATCCAGAAAACCCTCGGCGATGCCGCCACTTCCCCGCTGCTGTCGGCATGGGATGAAGCGTACAACGCGCTTGCCAGGCTGCTGATCGAAACGGAAAGATCCTTGTATACCGAGGCCGGCGTGGCGCCCGGCCAGCTTCGCGACATGCGGGTGATCGAGGTCGTCAGGGAATCGGACGATGTAAAGTCTTATCTTCTGCAACCTGTGGACGGCAAGCCTGCGCCGCAATTCAAGCCGGGCCAGTATGTCAGCGTGCGCGCCGATCTCGGCGGCGGCCGGCAGCAGTTGCGGCAGTACAGCCTTTCCGATGCACCCTCGTCCGAACGTCTGCGCATTTCGGTCAAGCGGGAAGGCGGCGATGCGGCCACTCCGGCCGGCGAAGTCTCGAACTGGATACACCACAACATCGAGCGCAACAGCTTGCTGGCGATTTCGCACCCGTTCGGCGACTTCACGCCGGAGTCCGATTCCGACAAGCCGATTGTCCTGCTGTCGGCTGGAGTGGGCATTACGCCGATGATTTCCGTACTCAACCGGGTTGCCCAGGTGCGCACTTCAAGGCGTGTGGTGTTCGCTCACGCGGCGCGCAGCGAAGCGCTGCATGCGCATCGTGCGGACATCGCGGCCGCGCAACGACGCATGCCGAATCTGGCGGTGGCAAGCTTCTATGAATCGTTGGATGGCGAAGCCGAAGGAATCCATAAAGGCATGATGGATGTCGCGAAGCTGCCGGCATGGCCGCGCGAAGACACGGATGTCTACCTTTGCGGTCCGATCGGCTTCATGCAGGCGCAGTGGAAGGCCCTGATCGAAGCAGGCGTGCCGGCGAACCGGCTGCACCGCGAAGTCTTCGGACCGGAATTGCTGGATCACCTGCTGTAGCGAATGTGCAGGCGCTATATCGCCTGCTCCCAGACCTCCGCAATGCGCAGCAGGTTGGTGGTTCCGGATTCCGCAAACGGCATTCCGGCCGCGATTGCCACCAGGTCGCCGGGACGCGCGAACTGCTCGCGCAGGGCGGTCTTGCATGCCGCCGCCACCATTTCCTCGACGCTGCGCACATCCGGACTCACCGTCGTATGCACGCCCCAGGCCAGTGCCAGCTTGCGCGCCGTCGACAGGTGCGGCGTGATACTCAGGATCGGCGCCGCGGGACGTTCGCGCGCCGCCCTCAGGCTGGTGTGTCCGGATGTCGTGTAGGTGATGGTGACCTGCGCGCCGATGATCTGCGTGACGCTGCGCAGCGCTGAGCAGATCGCATCGCCGCGCGTCGGCAGCGGTTCTCCGCGATGCGCGTCGATCACGCTGCGGTATTGCGGGTCGCGTTCGACTTCGGTGATGATGCGGTCCATCATCGCCACCGCCTGCACCGGGAAGGCACCGCTCGCCGATTCGGCCGACAGCATCACCGCATCGGCGCCGTCGTAGATCGCGGTGGCCACATCGGAGGCTTCCGCGCGGGTCGGTACCGGCGCCGAAATCATGGATTCCAGCATCTGCGTGGCGATTACCACCGGCTTGCCCTGCCTGCTGCAGCTGCGCAGGATGCGCTTCTGCACGCCGGGCACTCGCTCCGGCGGCAATTCCACGCCGAGGTCGCCGCGCGCCACCATCACCGCATCGGAGGCCTTGACGATGTCTTCCAGGCGGTCGAGGGCGGCCGGCTTTTCCAGCTTGGCAAGCAAGCCGGCGCGGCCCTGTATCAGCTCCCGCGCCTGCACCAAGTCTTCAGGGCGCTGCACGAACGACAGGGCGATCCAGTCAACGCCAAGCGCGAGCGCGAATTCGAGGTCGCGCTTGTCCTTGTCGGTGAGCGCGGGGATCGGCAGCACCACGTCCGGCACGTTGACGCCCTTGCGGTCAGATAGCACGCCGCCGGTAACAACCTTCGTGAAGATGGCTTCGCCGTTACTATCGATGACCTGCAGTTTCAGCTTGCCGTCGTCGAGCAGCAGCGACTGTCCGGCAGCAATGACTTCGAACAGTTCCGGATGCGGCAGGCATACCCTTTGCCGGCTTCCCGGCGCGGGATTGCGATCCAGCCGGAACTCATCGCCGTCCGCCAGCGTTACCCGTCCTTCCGCGAACTGGCCGATGCGCAGCTTCGGACCCTGCAGATCGGCCAGAATGGCGATCGGCCTGCCCACGGTGCGTTCCACTTCACGCACTATGTCATAGCGCATGCGATGGTCTTCATGCGTGCCGTGGCTGAAATTGAAGCGGAATACATCCGCACCTGCCTCGAACAGCGCCTGTATCGCTTCCTTGCCGGAACTGGCCGGGCCGAGAGTGGCGACGATTTTTGCCTTGCGTTGACGTCGGGTCATGTCACTTCCAAACGGGTAAAAGAGGGCCTGCTTCCGGTGAAAACCGGAAGTGGCAGGGTCACAAAGAAAAGGTCCGGCGCCGGCCGGACCGGCTGCAGCTTGACGTCAGACGATCAGGACTGCCCTGAAATCATTGACATTGGTGCGCGTCGGCCCGGTGACGACGAGGTCGCCCAGCGCCTCGAAGAATCCGTAGCCGTCGTTGTTGTCCAGCATGGC
This sequence comes from Noviherbaspirillum album, assembly GCF_035916955.1. NCBI lineage: Bacteria > Pseudomonadati > Pseudomonadota > Betaproteobacteria > Burkholderiales > Oxalobacteraceae > Noviherbaspirillum > Noviherbaspirillum album. Next base: position 66,082 of record NZ_JAWIIV010000023.1, read on the forward strand.
GCGGGCACGCTTGCCGAGCTGTTCGGCGCGCGCCACCGAATCGGGTTGATAGATCGCGCCGGCATTGTCTTCCGAGCCGTCGATGCCGTCGGTATCGCAGGCGATCGCATGCACGCCGGGCAGGCCGTTGAGGGCGGCGGCAAAGCTGAGCAGGAATTCCGCGTTGCGCCCTCCCCGCCCCTTGCCGCGCACCGTCACCGTGGTTTCGCCGCCGGAGATGATGACGCAGGGTTTATGGAACGGCTGGCCGCGCAGCGCCACCTGCCTGGCCAGCGCCGCATGCACCATGCCGACGTCGCGCGCTTCGCCTTCCATGTCGTCCGACAGGATGTAGGGCGTGATGCCTGCGGCACGCGCCACGTCGGCAGCCGCCTCCAGCGCCTGCTGCGCGGTGGCGATGACATGATGGCTGTTGCGCGCGAAACGCGGATCGTCGGGCTTGGGCGTCTCGCCGGCGCCCGAAGTCAAGGTCTGCAGCATGTTGTCCGGCACCTCGATCGCATACTTGCGCAGGATGGCTAGCGCCTGCTCGCACGTCGTGGGATCTGGCAGCGTCGGTCCGCTGGCGATCACGCCGGGATCGTCGCCGGGCACGTCCGAGATCAGCAGCGTGACCACCCGCGCCGGTGCGCAGGCCAATGCCAGCCGTCCGCCCTTGATCGCCGAGAAATGCTTGCGCACGCAATTCATTTCGGAAATGTTGGCGCCGCTTTTAAGCAGCGCCTTGTTGACCGCCTGTTTCTGCTCCAGCGTGATGCCCTCGCCCGGCAGCGCCAGCAAGGCCGAACCGCCGCCGGAGATCAGGCACAGCACCAGGTCGTTCTCGCTCAGGCCCCGCACCAGTTCCATGATGCGGCCGGCGGCGCGGCGTCCCGCTTCGTCGGGCACCGGGTGCGCCGCTTCCACCACTTCGATTTTCTTGCAGTCGGCGCCATGGCCGTAGCGGGTGACGACCAGCCCGCCGATCTCGCCCTGCCAGTGATCCTCGACCGCCTTGGCCATCGCCGCCGCGCCCTTGCCGGCACCGATCACCAGCGTCCTGCCGTTCGGCGAGGGTTTGGGCAGGAAGGCGGGCAGGCATTTGTCGGCACTCACCGCGCCGACGGCGGCGGCATACATGTCGAGCAGGAGTTGGCGGGCATTGACGTCTGGCATGTTGGGGGCTTTCAGGAAATGGACAAGGCGAGCTTTATTGTACGCATTTCAGCCCTTGGCGATTTCATGATTCGACATCAGCTCGATGGCGCGGCACAGCGCGGAATGGTCGAGGCCGCTCATGCCGTTGGCGGCGCAGGCATTCATCAGTTCCTGCGCAGCGGCGGTATTGGGCAGCGACACGCCCAGCGCCTTGGCGCCCTGCAGCGCGAGGTTCAGGTCCTTCTGGTGCAGTTCGATGCGGAAGCCGGGATTGAAGGTGCGCTTGACCATGCGCTCGCCGTGCACTTCGAGAATGCGAGAGGAGGCGAAGCCGCCCATCAGCGCCTGGCGCACGCGCGCCGGGTCGGCGCCTGCCTTGGAAGCGAACAGCAGTGCCTCGGCGACGGCCTGGATGTTGAGCGCGACGATGATCTGGTTGGCCACCTTGGTAGTCTGGCCGTCGCCGTTGCCGCCGACCAGCGTGATGTTCTTGCCCATCAGTTCGAACAGCGGCTTGACATCGTTGAACGCGCTTTCCGAGCCGCCGACCATGATGGTCAGCGAAGCAGCCTTGGCGCCGACTTCGCCGCCGGAAACCGGCGCATCGAGGTATTCGCAGCCGAGCTCGTTGATGCGCTTGGCGAACTGCTTGGTGGCGATCGGCGAGATGGAGCTCATGTCGACCACGATCTTGCCCTTTTCCAGGCCGGCGGCGACGCCATTCTCGCCGAACAGCACCGCTTCCACGTGCGGCGTGTCGGGCACCATGACGATGACGATGTCGGCGCGCTTGGCGACTTCTGCGCCGGACGTGCAGACGGTGGCGCCGCCCTCGATCAGCTGATAAGGCGGGTTTTTCTGGTCGTGCAGGTAGAGCTTGTGCCCGCCCGCCTGCAGATGTCCCGCCATGGGCGCGCCCATGATGCCGAGTCCGATGAAACCGATTTTTGCCATGTTGTTCTCCGTTGATTTGTATTGGATTTAGAGCGCGGCGCGCTCTGTGGTGTTTGGAGTGCTCTCTGATTATTTGGAGTAGCGTCTGAAATTGCGTGCACGCGGCTTCACTCCCTTCTCCCGCCTGCGGGAGAAGGGTGCTACTTGCAAGCCCTCAAAGCCCGTGCTCGCTCCGCCAGCCCAGTCCCTCGACCGTCCCCGCACGCGGCTTGTATTCACAGCCTACCCACCCCTCATACCCGATCTCATCGAGCATTCCGAACAGGTACCGATAATTGATCTCCCCCGTGCCCGGCTCGAAGCGTCCCGGATTGTCCGCCAGCTGGATGTGGCGGATGATGTCGCGGTTGGCCTTGATGGTATTGGCGATCTCGCCTTCCATGCGCTGCATGTGATATATGTCGTACTGCAGGTAGATGTTGCTCGATCCGGTATCGCGGATGAGGTCGATCGCCTGCTGGGTGCGCGTCAGGAAAAAGCCGGGAATGTCGAAATCGTTGATCGGCTCGATCAGCAGGCTCAGCCTGTGCTCCTTGAGCATGTCGGCCGCATACTTCAGGTTGCCGACGACGGTCTCCCGCGCCTGCTCGCGGCTCACGCCCTGCGGCAGCTTGCCGACCAGGCAGTTGAGCTGCTTGGTGCCAAGCACCTTCGCATAGCGGATCGCTTCATCGACGCCTTCCCGGAATTCGCCGACGCGGTCCGGATGGCAGGCAATGCCGCGCTCGCCCGCTTCCCAATTGCCCGCCGGCAGATTGTGCAGCACCAGGTCGAGCTGATAGGCATTGAGCTTGTCGGCGATCTGGTCCGCATGAAAAGCATAGGGGAACAGGAATTCCACGCCCCGGAAACCCGCACGCGCCGCCGCTTCGAAACGCTCCATGAAAGGATGCTCGTTGAAGAGCATCGTCAGGTTCGCTGCCAACTTTGTCATGTGCTTTCCTCCTCAATCCAGCAGGGCGATGGCGGTCGGCGCGTGCTCGGGCTTTTCCGCCAGTTCTTCAAACTCGTTGATGTTGTTGATCTCGGTGCCCATGGACACGTTGGTCACGCGCTCGAGGATGATCTCGACCACGACCGGCACCCGGTACTGGCGCATCCAGGCGCGGGCCTGGCCGAAGGCATCCTGGATGTCCTGCGGCTTGGTGACGCGGATGGCTTTGCAGCCCAGGCCTTCCACCACTGCGACGTGGTCGACGCCGTAGCCGTTGAGTTCCGGCGCATTGATGTTCTCGAAGGCCAGCTGCACGCAATAGTCCATGTCGAAACCGCGCTGCGACTGGCGGATCAGGCCGAGGTAGGAATTGTTCACCACCACGTGCAGATACGGCAGGTTGAACTGTGCGCCGACAGCGAGTTCCTCGATCATGAACTGGAAGTCGTAGTCACCGGAAATGGCGACCACCGGACGGTCAGGATCGGCGGCGCAGACGCCGAGCGCGGCCGGTATGGTCCAGCCGAGCGGGCCGGCCTGGCCGCAGTTGATCCAGTTGCGCGGCTTGTACACATGCAGGAACTGCGCGGCGGCGATCTGCGACAGGCCGATGGTGCTGACGTAGCAGGTCTCGCGGCCGAAGGCGCGGTTCATTTCCTCATAGACGCGCTGCGGCTTGATCGGCGCATCGTCGAAATTGGTCCGGCGCAGCAGGGTGCGCTTGCGCTGCTGGCAGGACGAGACCCAGCTCTTGCGGTCCTTGAGCTTGCCGGCGGCCGCCCACTCCTTCGCCACTTCCACGAACAGCTTCAGCGCAGCGCCGGCGTCGGAGACGATGCCGAGATCGGGGCCGAACACGCGGCCGATCTGGGTCGGTTCGATATCCACGTGCACGAATTTGCGCCCCTGGGTGAAGACTTCGACCGAGCCGGTGTGGCGATTCGCCCAGCGGTTGCCGATGCCGAGCACGAAGTCCGATTCCAGCATGGTGGCGTTGCCGTAGCGGTGGCTGGTCTGCAGGCCGACCATGCCGGCCATCAGCGGATGGTCGTCGGGGATTGCGCCCCAGCCCATCAGCGTCGGGATCACCGGAACGCCGGTGACTTCGGCGAATTCGACCAGCAGTTCGGATGCATTGGCATTGATGATACCGCCGCCGGCGGTGATCAGCGGGCGCTCGGCTTCATTGAGCATGGCCAGCGCCTTTTCGATCTGGGCGCGGGTGGCCGATGGCTTGTACACCGGCAGCGGCTCATAGGTATCCGGATCGAATTCGATCTCCGCCATCTGCACGTCGAACGGCAGGTCGATCAGCACCGGCCCTGGACGCGCCGAGCGCATCAGGTGGAATGCCTGCTGGAACACCCTGGGCACCAGCGCCGGCTCGCGCACGGTGACCGCCCACTTGGTCACCGGCTTGGCGATGGATTCGATATCGACCGCCTGGAAATCCTCCTTGTACAGCCGGGCGCGCGGCGCCTGGCCGGTTACGCACAGAATGGGAATGGAGTCGGCCTGGGCCGAATACAGGCCGGTGATCATATCGGTGCCGGCCGGGCCCGAAGTGCCGATGCACAGCCCGATGTTGCCCGGCTTGGCCCGGGTATAGCCCTCGGCCATATGCGACGCACCTTCGACATGGCGCGCGAGTATATGCTTGATGCTTCCGCGCTTTTTCAATGCCGCATAGAACGGATTGATCGCCGCGCCCGGCACGCCGAACGCCTGGACCATCCCTTCCTTTTCCAACACGTGAATCGCCGCTTCCGCCGCAGTCATCCTTGCCATACATCCTCCTGGACACAGTCAAAATTCGATGGACCGAGTCTATAGGCCGACATAAAGTTTGATAAGAACGCAAATCGTCGCTTTATTCGATACTCTGGATATGGAATAATGACTGCGATTACAGGTTACATTCCATCCTTCCTGTCGCTGACAAGCGCATTGCACCACGCCACGCCAACTCCACCATGGACAAGTTCAAGCAGATCGAAGCCTTCGTCGACGTCGTTGAAAAAGGCAGCCTCGCGCGCGCCGCGCTGGAACAAAACATTACGCCGGTGATGCTGGGCCGGCGCATCGATGCGCTGGAGAAGCGCCTCGGTGTCAAGCTGATGCACCGCACCACCCGGCATCTGACACTGACGGAGGAAGGCACGGTCTTCCTTGACCATTGCCGCAAGCTGCTGGGCGATCTCGATCATGCGGAAAAGATCATCGCCGAGGGCCGCCACAAGGCGACCGGCCACCTGGTAGTGTCGACGCCGGCGGCTTACGGCCGCAAGCATGTGGCACCGCATGCCCCGGCCTTCATCGCCGCCAATCCCGACGTCCAGATATCCTTCAACCTGACCGACCGCGTGGTCGACCTCGTGCGCGAAGGCTACGATCTGAGCATCCGCATCGGCGGCAACATCGATCCGAATTTCGTCGCCGTCAAGCTGGCCAGCAACCGGCGCGTGGTCTGCGGCACGCCGGAATACTTCGAACGCAATGGTATTCCGCGCACGCTGGAAGACCTGGAGCATCACAACTGCCTGGCGTTCAACCTGCAGGGCGGCCAGCAGCGCGGCTGGTATTTCCAGCAGAACGGCAAGCCGGTCACGATCAAGGTCGCCGGCAGCCTGGATTGCAATGATGGCGAACTGCTCCATCGCTGGGCTTGCGAAAGCCTTGGGCTGGCATGGCGCTCCACCTGGGAAATCCAGTCCGAGCTGGCATCCGGCCAGCTGATCACCGTGCTCGACGAATACGCGCTCGACAACTACGACATCATGGCGGTGTATCCGCAGCAGCGGCATCTGCCGGCGAAAATCCGCTTTTTCATTGACATGCTAAAGGCGGTTTATGCGCAGCCGGGTTACTGGAGACGCGCCTCTTGATGCGTTAGCCCGGCAATCGCCGGGCTCGGTATGACGTACCAAGTGTGGGTGGTACCGGTGGAACGGGAGAGATACGGGAGGAGTACGGGAGGGGGACGGCGGTACGCGGCTCCGACAGCAACTCGGTCAGGCCGCGCCCGTCTTATTGAGTAATTTCAGGAATTAACGGCGGAGTCCAGCGTCGGACGCCCCTTGCCGAGCACTTTGGCGAGATACGCCGGTTCGGCCGCGGGTTTGGCCGCTGCACAGTAGGCATCCGCGCCCGTTCCGGCAGGAGCCGATGCACGGGCACAATATGAGACCTCGGACATTGCTGGCGCGGCGGCACGGGCACAGTATGCCGTGTCCGGCATGACGGCGCGCGCGCAGTAAGACGCCTGCGGCGCGGCGACTCGGGCGCAATAGGCCGAATCAGACGCCCCGGCAGCAGGCTGAGCAACGCGGGCGCAATACGACGCGTCTGATGCCCGGGGCGTCGCTATCCGTGCGCAGTATGCGACGCTGCCTTCAGGAACGGCATCCGTTGCATTTTCTCTCAGTACGGCACGGGCGCAATAGCTGCCTTCGCCGGCGTCGATACCGGCGTCAAGGTGACCGAACTCCTGCTGGTAGAGGCTGCGGGTTTTCGCTGCAGCTTGGGCCAGGTTGGCGGCATCTTCGTCGCCGCGCATGCCGAAGTACGGGAAATGATGCAGGAAATAGCCGAACACCTGCTCGCAGTCTTGCGCGTATTTCATCGTATCCAGGATATGTCCGTGCCAGAATTTGTCGACATTGGAATCCGGCGTGATCGCCTCTTCGGGATACTTGGCAACCAGGGCGAGAAAGCGGCGGTATTCGAGTTCATGCCGGTCAGCTTCTTCCCGCGTCCAGCCATGTCCCTCCTTGGTATCCATCAACTTGAACTTGATCGGATCGAGGTCCAGGGCGAATACCGCCTCCGTCATTTGTCCGGCCGTCTTGTGTTTGCTGCCGCTGGCTGCCTGCTGATGCATATTCGCGCCCTCCAAGGAGTGTCATCAATCCCGTGCCATTCCATGACAGGTACGGGACTGAGAAAGTGAATTGATCGGAACGTCACGCTTCACGCAATTGCCATGTTGCAAATTAGAACCATTGAAAACATGAAATGTTGGTCTGGCAGCAATTACGCCCGGGAAAATATATCATTGCATTCTCGAGCCCAGCGGGCGGTGGAATTGACGTATCTCAAGCTTGCCTCATGCCGGGCCGAGGATGGAAAAAATGTCATTTAACTACATCGAGGCAAGGAAGGAAGTAGGTGAATATTGCGCAAACATTCAACTCTTTCAGGCGTATCAATCGTATTTTTTCGAAGCAATTCGTAGATGCATGGCGGCACGATTGACGTACACTGAGGCCTTGAACGCTTCAAACAATCAAGGTTTGAGAGCCCGCCGGCAGAAGCAGCAATGCAGGATAAAACAGATTTGCCCACCTGTTTCGGTGGAATCGAGACAGGAAGTGGTTTCAAGCAGATGAACAAAATTTTATGGGCAAGATGCGTATTTCACGCCGGTTTCTGATCTCCTTGCTAACCTCCCCGGCCTGGTGGCTGGGCGTTACGGGATCACTGCTTCTTCATATCCTGGTGACCCAGGTGGTCGAAGACAAGGCGAAGTCGCAGTTCGAGTACTTCGCCGACAATGCCCAGCTCGCCATACAGAACCGGGTGCGTTCCTACATCGATGTCCTGCGCGGCACGGCAGCCCTGTTCTATACCGCCGATCACATCAGCCGCGAGCAGTTTCGCTCCTATATCAGGGAGCTCAAGCTCGATGCAAGCTTCCCCGGCATCACAAATCTGAATTTTGCGCGTGTCCTCTCTCGCTCGGAAAAGGATGCATTCGAGAGCGCCGTCAGGCGCGACACCAGCCTGTCTCCGGGCGGCTATCCCGATTTCGCGATCAGCCCCGCGGGAGAACGCGATGAATACAATGTGCTGACCTATATCGAGCCGATGGAGAACAACCTGGTGTCGTTCGGCGTCGACATGGCTGCCAACGGCACAGCGGCGAAAGCGCTGGCGGTTTCCCGCGATACCGGACAGCTGGTTTCCTCGGGCAGACTGATCCGCATTTCGGGACCGCACAGCCACATCGGCCTCGCAATGCGCATGCCCGTTTACCGTCGCGGCATGCCGACCAGGACCGTGGCGCAACGCCGCGCCGCCTACTATGGTTCGGTGGGTGCCGGCTTCGACATCAACAAGCTGATGCTGGGAATGATCGACAAGAACATGCTCGGCACCATGCGCATCCGGCTCTACGATACCGGCTCGATGGGCGAGCCAGCCTCATCCTCGGCAGCCACGGGCCAGCAGCTGATTTTCGACAGCGCAGAAAGCCGGGGCGGGGATCAGCGCGAAAACACGGACGGCAAGGCAACGGGAGAGCGGTTCGCCGCAGGCGACCTGTTCGTCAAGCGCATCTCAATGACCGTGGGCCCGCGCGTCTGGGAAGCGGAAATCACCGCACCGCGCTCCAGGATGCTCAATACCTTCGATGTGTCGCTGGCGTGGATCGTCCTGGTCAGCGGCCTCCTGGCATCGACGCTCCTGTTTTCGATCTACTATTCCATGATGACGGCACGCCGGCGCGCGGTTGAACTGGCGCGCGAAATGACCAAGGACCTGCGCACCAGCGAAAGCAGCCTGGCCGAAGCCCAGCAGATGGCCAGGCTGGGCAGCTGGACGCTGGATCCGGGCAGCGCCAGGATGGGATGGTCGGCCGAAACCTACCGCATCTTCGGCATGAACCAATTGCACGAAAGCCCCCACATCGACGACTTCGTGCGACGCATTCATGCAGACGACAGGGAGCGCGTCAGACAGGGCATCGACCATGCGATCAGCCATGGCACGGAGTTCGACTGCGAACACAGGATCACGCGGCTCGACGGCGCGATGCGCTGGGTGCACAGCATTGCCCGCTTCGGCAGGGATGACCGGCAGGCTCTGCTGTGCGGCACCCTCATGGATATCACGGAACGCAAGCACACCATGGAAGCGCTCAAGCGCTCCCAGGAGCTGCTGCGCGACCTGACCGCGCACCAGGACCGCGTCAAGGAAGAAGAACGCAAGCGTATTGCACGCGAGATTCATGACGAGCTGGGGCAAACCCTGCTTGCATTGCGCATCGACGTATCGATGCTGGATGCCCGCACCGGCACATCGCATCCGAAGCTGAATGAAAAGGTGCGCGGCGCGCTCAACCACATCGACGCCACGGTCAAGACCGTCCGCACCATCATCAATAACCTGCGCCCTGCCGTGCTGGATCTCGGCCTGACCGCGGCAATCGAATGGCAGGTGGCGGAGTTCCGGCGCCGCAGCGGCATCACCTGCGAACTGCTGATGGATGAGACGGAGCTCGAGATCGATGATGCGCGCGCGACGTCGCTGTTCCGCATACTGCAGGAATCGCTTACCAACGTGATCCGCCATGCCGAGGCCAGCCACGTGATCATCGAACTCCACCAGGACAAGACAAGGCTGGTCATGAGAATTACCGACGATGGCATCGGCATCGCCCCCGAACGCCGCACCTCGGGCAACTCCTTCGGTCTGGTCGGCGTGGAGGAGCGTATTCATGCACTCAACGGAGAATTCCGCATCACCAGCGCGCGCGGAGAAGGCACGACGCTGACCGTGTATATCCCGCTCGAGCAGGCCGCCGCACAGGATTTCCCAATCGACCTGATCGACAGCACCCATTAAGGCAACACTGCCGCAACACCGCCGGACCAGCAAAGCGCGTGCTCGCACGGCGCTTCGATCAGTCATCCCCATCCCGCCTCAGCGCCGCGGGCGAGTCACTCAAATTCAAGTTCGGCTTGCCGCAGCGGTAAGCGATCTGATTGCTTGCCTTGCCTCTGCTTGAACAGGTAATAGCCCGCGCCGAGGACGGCGGATGCAATCAGCGCCTTGCGTATCAGCCCCCCCGGATTGTGCGTGTACTCGGCCCGGATACCCATCTCGGCGAACACGTTGGGAACATGCCCGTTCTTCAAGTCCTCGCCGATGCCTTCCACCACATTGATTCGGTCCGCAAGCAGCAGCAGCAGCCAATGCCGGATATCGTTCTCGCTGAGTTTGTAGGCCACGCCGCGTACCATTCCGCTCACGCCCGCAGGCGGCGTACTGGTGCCGAATACCGGCGTGATGCCGGGACGCTCGGTGGAGTGGTAGACCTTGACATTCACCGGTTGATTCTCGGGATGCGTCCAGTGCACGTTATCGAGGCGCGGCGGGGTGCGCTCCATCGGATAGGCGGGCCGGTTCTTGTGGTCCAGATCCGCACCCCATCCGGGTATGTGTGCATAGGCTTCCCGCGGTTTTTTGGCAATCGGATGCTGGTGGTCCCCATCGTAGTCGCTGTGTTGATGCGGTGTACGTTGTTCCATGCTGGGCTCCTTGAATAGTTCAATCCTCGCTTACTGCACGAAACCCATGCCCGCCGCACTAGGCGGAACCAGGATGGTCTTGATGCAGTTGTCCAGCTTGCTGGAAAATATATGATAGGCATCCGAGACTTCTTCCAGCGGAACCCGGTGGGTAATGATCTTCCTGGGCTCGATATGCCCGGCCCGGATATGCTCGATCAATCGAGGCAGATGCCGCTTCACGCTGGCCTGGTTCATGCGCAGCGTCAGTCCCTTGTTGATCGCGTTGCCGATCGGCACGGCGTTGAAGGTGGGGCCGTAGACGCCGACGATGGATACGTTGCCGCCCTTGCGCACCGAGTTGATCGCCCAGTGCAATGCGGTGGCGGCGCCTGCCTGCAGCTTCATGTAGCGCCCCGTCAGCTGCTGCATCGCGCTGCCGGCGGCTTCGCAACCCACCGCATCGATGCAGACATCGGCGCCCAGCCAGTCGGTCATGCGCTTGATGTGCTCGGCCATATCGTTGACTTCCTTGAAGTTGACCACTTCGCACTGCGCAAAATTTTTCACGAACTCAAGCCGGTATTCGACATGGTCGACCACGATCACGCGCCCTGCTCCCATGAGCCAGGCCGACTTGGCGGCGAAAATTCCCACCGGCCCGGCGCCGAACACCACCACGGTATCGCCTTCTTCTATGCCACCCATCTCGGCCGCCTGATATCCGGTGGGAAGGGCATCGGTCAGCAGCACCGCATCGTCGACATGCAAGTCACTCGGGATCACCGTCGGGCCGACGTCAGCCATCGGCACGCGCACGAATTCGGCCTGCCCGCCGTCATAGCCGCCGGTGATATGCCCGTAGCCATAGATACCGCCCACGGCGGTGGCTTCGGGGTTAGTGTTGTGGCAGTTGCTGTAGAGCTCCTTCTGGCAGAAGTAACAGGAACCGCAGAAGATGTTGAAGGGCACGAGCACGTGGTCGCCCACCTTCAGGTTTTGCACCGACGGGCCGACTTCCTCGACAATGCCGGTGAACTCATGGCCGAAGGTCATGCCGACGCGGGTATCCGGCACCAGGCCATGATACAGGTGAAGGTCGGAGCCGCAGATGCAGGAGCGGGTCACGCGGATGATGGCATCGTTCGGATGCTCGATTTCGGGATCAGGCTTGTATTGAGCACGGACGCGATAGGGTCCGCGGTAATTCATCGCCAACATGCAATTCTCCAGGATACGTTAGGTAAGAGTTTCGCCTTCGCGACGGACGATTGCCCGAAGGCCGCTGTTAATAAGACAGCAAGCTTCCAAAAGGTTTTCCTGAGAATGCAAAAATGGGTACGCCATGTTTCCGAAAAGCCGCTCGCGGGATTCGGGCAGCATGGCTTGGGGCCTTTTGTTTCCATCGCTTATCAAGCCTGCCCCGATGTTCCGGCAGCGCATGGTCCGGATATTGGCGCGTGTCTGCTTCCTACTCTTCAGGCAAAGTGCCCGATCGCATTCTTGCCTCGAATTCGGGCTCCGGGTCGCCGAACAGAAAGTCGCTCAGCAGCTGGCGCAGCGCCGCATCCATGAATCCCGCATCCAGGCTGGCAAGGCGGCAAATCATCCAGCCCTCGCCGATCTCCATGGCTTCGTCCCTGGTCTGATCGATGAGCCACTGGTCATACGCCGCCGCCGTTGCCGGGTCGTCCGGAATGATCCAGGGCGGTTGCGGAACGAGACGTCCGCTTGCGGTGATGACGCAACCGTCGATGGGCCTGCGCACGAGGTTGGTCGCCGCCTCCAAATTAATAATGGATTGCATGTTTGACTGCCGACTTTAAAAATCAGGGCGGCATTAAGCCGTTTTAATAAGATTCAGGCGCGCCCTCGCCCGCCTGTCGCCGAGAATGCCCCGCAACTCCTCGATGCTGGTTTGCGCGCACTCCGCCATCCAGAGCAGCATCGAGGGACTGATCGCAAGGGCCCCGCTGCGAATCTTTTCCAGCAGCTTGTAGGAGATGTGCAATTCCCGGCTCAGCTGTTTATCGCTCTCGACGCACAAGCGCGACTTAACCGCATCGAGCAACTGGTTGGGATCGTAATTTGAATGAGGTATTTGTTGATTCATCATAAGTTTTTTCGCAAGTTCAATCAATGCGCCGACGCGCCCTGGCGGCGCCGTCAAATGCAACGGGCAGCACTTCACCCGGGGGCCGGATGCCGCCCTGGCGACTAGCGCAACAGCTTTCAACGGCTACGTAAGCCTGCTCTGCCGTCTCTGCCGTATCACGCCGGAGCGCAGGTCGACCCAATCGATTTCTTCTCCCGTCTCGAGCAGGAGCGTTCCAAAAGGAGTCGAGGTGGAATGCGAGCAAGCCTGTTCATAGGCGATGCGTGCGGTATGCAGAGTCGGCGCATATATGGCAAAGGCGCCTAATATCCACATTTGTTTTGATGTACCGTCATGAAACATAATAATGATTGCCGGTAGCAGAATGGCTAATCATTGTCGTCCTCCGCGGCCGCTGTTTCAGTATGCTTGCGAACTTATCGTGTACAAAAATTGAATATTTTCTTTGTACTCTTTCCGGCGATAAATTAAATGAAGATGTTTCCGGCCTCGTCTCCGGAAACTCGCTGGCCCTATAGCTTGAGAGAAATCATTGCCAAACATCGCCCCGCTTGATGGTGAAGGCTTATCGCTCACCGGGAAGCCGGCGCTCCGCTGCCATCTCGCGCAGCACGCGAAGCAAATCCTTTGCCACTGGCGTGACCGCCGCGTCGCTGCGCAGCAGCAGTCCGACCGGCTCCTCGGTACCCTTGGTCGAGATGGGAAGCGAGACCAGCGCGCCTTGCGCAATATCTTCGCGCACGGTGCCCGACGGCGCGAACCAGATCGCATCGGTCCGCAGCAAGAGCTGGCGCGCAATTGATACCGACATGGTTTCGGTACAGTGCGAAGGCAGTTCCAGCCCGTGCGCCTGCAGCAGGCTTTCCGTGCGGTGCCGCGGCACCGTTCCCGGCGGCGCCACGATCAGCGGGCAGGCAATGATGTCGCCGAGCGATACTCCGGTCGCCGACGCGAGCGGATGCGCCGCGCGCACCAGCAGCGCCAGCGGTTCCACGTAGAGCAATTCGAAGGACAGGCCAGCCATCATATGCGGATCGGCCATGCGTCCGAGCACGAAATCGACCGTTCCGCCCTTCAGCATGTCCAGCAGCGGCGCGTTGGCCGCGGTGCGGATCGCAACCCGGGCCAGCGGATGGCTGCGCCGGAACCGCGCCAGCGCGGTCGGGATCAGGTCCGCTCCGACACTGGGCAAGACACCGATATTGACCACGGCGCTCTCCGGGCGTGGATCGAGTCCGATTGAATCGCTCACCGCATCGAGCGCTTCCAACACGCCGAGCGCATGCCGCAGGAAATTTTCGCCCTGCGGCGTCAGGCGCGCGCCCTGGCGGTCGCGCTCGAACAGTTTGCAGGATGCAATATCCTCCAGTTCGGCCAGCGTTTTTGAAATCGCCGGCTGCGTCAGGCGCAGCCGTTCGGCCGCCTTGCCGAGGTTGCCTTCCTGCGCAATCGCGAGGAAGCAGTGAATATGGCGCAGCCGGATGCGCAGTCTGAAATTATCTTTTTCCATAACCGGATGTTATGAAATTTTCCGCTTCTTTTCAATTTACATGAATATTATTCAGTAATACATTGGCGGCTCGTTTCGTCACCTGATTTCTGGAGAACTCCCATGCCTGGCTTGCTCGACCAGTTCGGCGAATTCATGCAGCGCGACCGCAGCGTGCATCCCGACGCCCTTACCCCCGGCTACAAGACCAGCGTGCTGCGCTCGCCGCGCAATGCGATGATTTCGCTGCAGAACTCGCTGTCGGAAATCACCGGTCCGCAGTTCAGCGCGGATGAACTCGGCCCGCTCGACAATGATCTGATCATGAACTATGCGAAGGATGGCCTGCCGATCGGCGAGCGCATCGTGGTGCATGGCTACGTGCTCGACGAGCTTGGCCGGCCGGTGCCGAATGCGCTGGTCGAAGTGTGGCAAGCCAATGCGGGCGGCCGCTATCGTCACAAGAAGGACCAGTACATCGCCCCGATCGATCCGAATTTCGGCGGCTGCGGCCGCATGCTGACCGACCAGAACGGCTATTACTTCTACCGCACCATCAAGCCCGGCCCGTATCCCTGGCGCAACCGCATCAACGACTGGCGGCCCGCGCATATCCATTACGCGATATCGGGCGACGGCTGGGCCCAACGTTTGATCACGCAGCTGTATTTCGAGGGCGATCCGCTGATTGCGCAATGCCCGATCCTGCAGTCGATCAACAACGAGGAATCGGTGCGCGGACTGATCGCCCTGCTCGACCGCAGCGCCTTCATCCAACTCGACAGCCTCGCCTACCGCTTCGATATCGTGCTGCGCGGCCGCCGCGCCACGCTTTTTGAAAACCGCGTCCAGGGAGATGGCAAATGAAGATCAACCAGTTCAGCGAGTTGAAGGAAACCGCGTCGCAGACCGCAGGCCCCTATGTCCACATCGGCCTGGCGCCGAAGGCGGCCGGCTTCGACATCTTCGAAAAGAATTTCACCAATGTGCTTGCCGGACCCGATACCCAGGGCGAAAAGATCCGGATCGAAGGACGCGTGTTTGACGGCTCGGGCACGCCGGTGCGCGACGTGCTTATCGAAATCTGGCAAGCCAATGCCGCCGGCAAGTACAACCATCCGGCCGACCGCCAGGAAAAGCCCCTCGACAAGAGCTTCCGCGGCTGGGGCCGGGCATGCTCCGATTTCGAGACCGGGGTCTATGCCTTCGAGACGGTCAAGCCCGGCAGCGTCGTAGGCCGCAACGGCCGGCCGATGGCGCCGCATGTCAATCTGTGGATCGTCGCGCGCGGCATCAACATCGGCCTCAATACACGGATGTACTTCTCCGACGAGACCGAGGCCAATGCGAAGGACCCGGTGCTCAACCTGATCGAATGGGAAGTGCGGCGCAAGACGCTGATCGCGCAGCGCAGCGAAGAGAATGGCCAGGTCGTGTACCGCTTCGACATCCAGTTGCAGGGGCCGGAGGAAACGGTGTTCTTCGACATCTGACCTGAATATTCGAAGTCGATGCGGCAGCACGCAGCCGCTGCCGCCGCACCGTTTCCGCCGGACCGGCATCGAGGCAGGCGCGAAAGCCTGCACCGGTGCCGAACCAGCGGTGCTCGAATTCGCTTTCAGCGAATGAAGCGTCCGTCCTTTCCTATCATGGTCAGTTCGACGAACTCGCTGCCGGTATGGTCGCCGGCGCCGTAGGTCACCATCAATCCGCCGAAATCCACGCGCTGCATGGTTTCGAGCGCGCGCACGAATCCTTCCCTCGTCAATCTCGGTCCGGCGCGCTTGAGTCCCTCGACCAGCACCTTGGCGTTGACATAACCTTCCATCGCCGCATACGAAATGGTGGCGCCGGTCGCCTTTGCGGCGGCGTTGAACTCCTGGCCGAGCGGCGTCGAGATCAGGTGGGGCGCCGGCGTCACCTGCGACACGATGACGCCGGTTCCGGCGGTTCCCAGTTCCTTGACGAACGCCTGCGAGGAATTGTTCGACAGCGTCATGATCTGCGTCTGGCTGCCGGCGGCGCGGATCGCCTTGATTACGTCAATGGTGTTCTTGGCGGAGCTGACCACAATCAGCGCGGCAGGATTGGCCTTGACCACTTCGGCGGCGGCAGCTTTGTTGTCGGGATTGACGCGGGCGAACTTGATGACCGTCGCCGGCTTCAGCTTGCGAGCCTCCATGGCCTTCATGAAGCCTTCCAGCCCGTCCTGCCCGAAGGCGTCGTCGACATGCAGAATGCCGATTCCCCGTATGCCGACGGTGGTGAAATGCTCGACCGCGCGCACCACTTCATCCTGGTACTTGGCGCGAATGTTGAACAGCATGCGATGCACCGGCTGGTGGAACACCGCGGCGCCGGTGCTGGGTGCGACCAGCGGAATGTTGTTGCCTTCGAGCAGAGGCAGGATGCCTTGGGTATGCGGCGTGCCGCGCCCCTGGAACAGCGCGAAGACGCGCTCCTTGCGGATCAGGGTTTCCGCATTGACGCGCGTGAGCGCCGGATCGAACTTGTCGTCGAGCACGCGCATTTCAATCTTGCGTCCATGGATGCCGCCCTGCTTGTTGACCTGCCTGAAATAGGCTTCCGCGCCCTCGTTCATTTCCTTGACCGGTCCGGCCACCGTGCCGGTCAGCCCCACCGTCTGGCCGATCAGGATGGTGGAATCGGTCACGCCGTCCTCGGCCAGTACCGGCAGCGAAAACGCACCGAACAATGCCGCAAGCAGGGTAATGCGCAGGCTCGCGCGTCGCATAGGGTCCGTCATGTCATCCTCCGTTTGATTCTCGTAAAAATGCCGGCTGATGCGCCGTCTGAAACATCACGCCGATAGTCTTGCCTGTTATTGCGTTGCGGCAAGCTTTCTGCATGATTGTGATACAGGTTTCAGTCCATGCTTTTTTCTAATTACAAAACAGTAGGAAACTGTGGCTTTTACGTAACAAATGACAGGTGAACCATGTCTAGCGTCTTGCTCCCGGCACGCATTCAGCATGTATTCAATAAGCCGGGGAAGCTTCCGCAGCGAGGATAAAAGCAGGATGCGCGGCACGAGAGCATATGACGATTTCGCGTTTCCAAATTTCGCAGGAACTAGCAAGGCGCAATTACCACACACAAACACTGTATTAGGGAATTCGCTTGCGAGAACGTGAGGCACGGAGCGTCTACGCAAGCTCTCCCGATCAGGAAGACGTTACGGTCGTGTATCCGCCTTAAATATGGCTTGCGCGCAAACGTTCAATCTCAAATACCCCACAAGAAAAGGCTAGGAGAATTCATGGCTAAGGTTAATGGCGGCAATGGCGATGTCTTCATCTGTTACAAGGATGAAAAGCCGACTTTCAATATCGTCACCAACGGCGACGAAGCAGCCAACGGCGGCGTGGACGATGGCATTTTCGAATACAGGCCGCTAACTTATCAAGATATGATGAACGGCGATATTCTTGATCAGATGGCGCAAAAGAATACTCTCTCCAATTGGCAGAGGTATGTCAGTACGACGCCATCCAACTCCAACAATACTCCGCCTGAACCGTCGAAGACACCGACGCCCGAGCCGTCGAAGACACCGACGCCCGAGCCGTCGAAGACGCCGACGCCTGAGCCGTCGAAGACGCCGACGCCCGAGCCGTCGAAGACGCCGACGCCCGAGCCGTCGAAGACGCCGACGCCCGAGCCGTCGAAG
>NZ_JAWIIV010000023.1:83893-94556 GCF_035916955.1 Noviherbaspirillum album
TCGAAGACGCCGACGCCAGAGCCGTCGAAGACGCCGACGCCAGAGCCGTCGAAGACGCCGACGCCCGAGCCGTCGAAGACGCCGACGCCCTAGCCGTCGAAGACCCCGCATTCGCAGCGTAATATCGATCCTAAAAACGTAAGTGCAGAAGATATCGCCTCAATCTATCCGTACACCGGACAGGAACATTTAGCCACGACGCCGATGACGCATCTGGTAAATGACATTAAGAGCAAGTCGGGTACGGATCAGCTTTATATTAGAATCGATGATGTGGAGGCGGCGATAAGGGATGAAAGCGATCCGGACAAAAAAGCCATCTTTCAATGGGTTCACGATCACTTCCGTTTAATTGACAAAGCAAAGGATGGCAACAATATCTGGCAAACAAATGATAGGGATGGTTTGATCGGCGCAGGCGACATAGAAAAATATTTTGGGTGGACCAAATAGGCAAAACTAGCGCCCGTCCATGAATATCCTCACGTACGGTGATGGAGAAACTGGGCAGACCGCTGTTCGAACGAGACCGCTGCAAGATGCCGGGCCGGCCGGCGCCTGCAGATTTCTGCAGGCGCCGCCGTTTTGCTTTACTCCACCACTGCGGTTGCCTCCATGGCCATGACCGGCGCACGTCCTTGCTGGCGTTCCTTGCCAGCCAACGCATTGTCGCGGCCTGCCGAGTAGATCCAGAGCCGCGACACCGTAGGCTTGCCGGGCCGCTGCCCGGTGGGACGTTCTCGATACAGNTGCTGGCGTTCCTTGCCAGCCAACGCATTGTCGCGGCCTGCCGAGTAGATCCAGAGCCGCGACACCGTAGGCTTGCCGGGCCGCTGCCCGGTGGGACGTTCTCGATACAGAAAGATATCCAACGTCATCGACTTTTGCGGCTGCCTGCCGTCGGCCGCCGCCAGGCACTACGCGACACCCTCCGTCACCATCGACTCCGGCAGGCAGAACGGTGGCACCGCCCCCCCCCTTGTCGCGGCGCTTCTTCCTGAGCGAGGACGACTGCCTGTAAGCCAGCGTGTATGACTGACTTGCCTGTGGCGTCGCAGGCACGGCGGCATGCGTTTTTATCCGGCACCTTCTGGGACGTGTACGCCAGTAGCGCCTACACATTGCCTGAGAATTTTCCCAACTAGGCGCATGGTCATCGAGAAGGCAGATACGAAACGCCGCATTCCCTTGCCTGCTCAACACAGCGATTGATGCAGCTCATTCCAGCGGGACTCAGGACTGGGCATATGCGATCGCGCCGCTAAGCTTCCACTTCACATCGCAGCCGCGTTGTATTCGCAGGCCCTAAGCGCGTTGCGCCTTAGGCTCATCATCAACTTCTCCAGGGAGGTCCTCATGACTATTGAAAAAGCATAGGTCGCCGGCGCCCGCCAGGCGGGCAGAATCGGCAAAGTTGTACTCGGGTTCCCGGGGACGCGGTTCCCGGGTTTTTTGAGATTCGAAGACAAGAGACGAAATGAAAACCGGAGTGAAGTCTGCGGCTCTATCCTTTCGGCCACCTCATTGGGTCGGCCTGCAAGCCAATGCCCGGACTGTGCGAAAAGGCACCCGGCACGCCCAGGCCGACGGCGCTAAATCGGGCAGGCCGCCCTGACCGCACCACTGGCACGAGGCGACTGCATACGGTGCGCCGGCGTCGCTTCGTTCGCGCGGGCAGCAGCAGCAGCGCCCTGTCGGTTCAGCAGATAACTCCACAGGCGCGAAACCGTCGGCTTGCCTTGCCGCTGCGCCGAAGGCGTCTCGCGATACAGGCGAATGTCCACCGCGGCATGCCAGCCGGCGCATCCGCCATCGGCGCGTGCCAGCTGCTTGCGAGCCACTTCCTGGGTCACCGCGGACTCGGGGAGGAACGCAATGCCATGCCCCTGCAGCGCCATCATCTTCAGACTTTCGGCCATATCGGTTTCATAACACTTGTCAAACGCCAGTCCGCACTTCTTGTCGCGCAGGAGCAGCTCGATCAGGTGGCCGAAAAAAGTGTTGCTTGAATAGGATAGAAACGGCACTGGCGCCGAACCGGCATCCGCGAGACTGAATGCGGGCTTGCCGTCCGGGCTGCAGCGTGCATAGGGCCGAAGCACCTCCTGCCCGAGCACCAGCATGTCATACCGGCCGGCGTCGAGCTGCACGGTCTGGCGCGGGTGGTGATAACACAACAGCAGATCGCAGCCGCCGTCCACCATGGTCATGACCGCATCGTGCACGGTCTGGTTGAGCAGGCGCACCGGAAAATTGCCGAAATCCTGCTGCACTCCCGTCAGCCATTGCGGCATATACGTCAGAGAAAGCGTATGGGGAGCGGCAAAATCGATGGTGGTCTGCACCAGCGGCTGCTTCGCCCCCATCGTGGTACGCACACCGTTGATCTGGGCCAGCATGTCCTGCGCCTGATCATAGAAGGCCTTGCCGATGGAAGTCAGCCGGGTCGGCAGCGCGGTGCGGTCGACAAGATTTGCGCCCAGCCATGCTTCTAGCGCCTGGATCCGTCGGGAGAACGCCGGTTGCGATACATGGCGAAGCTCTGCGGCCCGTCGAAAACTCTGGGTTTCCGCCAGCGCGATAAAGTCTTCCAGCCATTTTGTTTCCATTGTCTGCCTGCCTGTCTGATTGTTCATCCGCCGAGAGAGCGGCGTACTGGCACGCATGCCATCCAGTACACCGGCCGAGCCTTGCCGCCATGCTGCCTGCGCATGTACCAGCACAAACCATGCCAATTGATTTGCGCTGTCCCATGGTGCTATCAGCTTGTTTGCCATGCTGTCCCCGGCTGGCGAGCCGGCCTCGGTTTGCCTCTCCGCGCTTCGCGGCGGAATGGCGAGCAGCCGGTTCCGGCACGAGCCATCATGCGCAAGGGCATGTGCCTCAACGCGCAGTAATCCACACGCAAATCGCACCGAAGTGCGGATTGCCACACAGCGCGGCCGAAGTAAAGGCAGAAAACGGTCGCTTGAGGGGCGCCGCCCTTGGGCATGCTCCTTGCCTTTTACCTGCCCCTTGCCTGTCAAATTCATTCTCGCGTGAGCAACCGTCGCCCTGCATCGTTGAATAGTCGTCCGCTTTTGGTTACAGTGCGGACATGGCACCGCCTGGTTTCTGTCAAGGTTCTCGGTTTCACTGCAAGGATCCTGGCTGTCATGCGGCAGCACCGCGCCGGCTCGAAGTCATCGGCGCGGGGCACTATCTTCGCCCTGCAGAGGAATGTCTTGGAGTCATCGCAGAAGCACACCACACGACCCGGTTTCAACATCACCGCCTGGATCGTGATCGCCTTTCTCAGCCTGACCGCCGCCTGGACCACCTATCACTGGACGCTGCGCAAAGGCTATGCACTGCTCGACGATGTCTCGGTCCACCAGCTCGACCTTTATTTTGCCGGTCTTGAAAGCGAACTGGGACGGCACGAATATCTGCCGGGCCTGCTGGAACTCGATCCCGACATCCTCACCCTGCTTGACGGAACGGAAGACAAGGCCCTGGCCTACCGCGCCAACCGCTGGCTCGCGAGCCTCAGCGTGCGGGCCGGCTCGGTGGCGATATTTGCGATCGACACCAAGGGCATCGTGCGCGCTTCGAGCAACTGGTATCACCCGCAAAATCTTATTGGACAGAACCTGTCCAATGCGCTGTACTTTACCGAGGCCTTGAAGGAAGGCCGGTACCGCTATTTCGCACCCAATGTGGCACACGATGCGCCCGAGTTCTATTTTTCGCAGTCCATCCGGCGCAACGGCGCCGTCATAGGCGTCGCCGTCGTCAAGATCAGCCTGGCGCCGATCGAATCGACCTGGACCGCTTCGCTAAGCCATCCGCAGGGAGAGAAACTGCTGATCGTCGATGAGAACGACATGATCGTCATGTCATCGGTCGCCGACTGGAAATATCAAATTACCAATCTGGCATCGGTCCTGCTTCAGGAAAAGCCGCCGCATCCCGACGATGCAGTAGCCGACGAGTCCAGCAGCGAAGTCATCCGGCCGCTTGGCATGGTCATTGATCGCGCGCTGGAGCACGGCAATTACCTGGTGCGCATGCCGCGGGCCAATCCCTCCATTGCTACGCCTTCCTACATGACGCAGGAGCGCTTCATGGTGCGCACGGGCTGGCGGGTCATCACGCTCTCGGATGCCTCCGACGTCGTGCTAAATGCCAGGTATGCCGCGCTCGGCACCGGCGCGTTTACCGCCTTCCTCGGCGTGCTCAGCCTGTATGTCGCGCTGCACAGGCGCGCCATCCGCAGCCAGCTGATGGCGCGCAGGGCGCTGCAGCGGGCACATAATCAGCTCGAGCGCAAGGTCGACGAGCGCACCGCCGAACTGCACGAATCCAACCAGGAACTGATGCGCGAGATTGCCGAACGCAAGCGCACCGAGCAGGTGCTGCGGGAAGCGCAGGATGAACTGGTTCAGGCAAGCAAGCTTGCGGTACTGGGACAAATGGCCGCGGGCATCACGCATGAGATCAATCAGCCTCTGACCGCGCTGCGCTCGGTGTCGCACAACGCCAAGCTGTCCCTGCAGCGCGGTAACCATGAACGCATTGGCAACAACCTCGACGCCATGGTTTCGCTGGTGGAGCGGATGAGCCGCATCACCGCGCAGCTCAAGTCATTCGCGCGCAAGGCGCCCCTTACCATGGGCTCCGTTGTCCTCGCGCAGTCGGTCGATAACGTCTTGCTGCTGATGAATAGCCGCATCCGCTCGGAACAGGCCGTAGTGCATGTGGACCTGCCTGCCGGGCTGAGCGTCGTCTGCGATAATAATCGCCTGGAACAGGTATTGATCAACCTGTTCGCTAACGCGCTCGATGCGATGAAGGACTGTGCCCACAAGACTCTATCCGTGACGGCAAGCCGGGCCGGCGAACGCGTAATGGTTCGCATCGCCGACAGCGGCCCGGGTATATCCGACGACATCCTGCCTTTACTGTTCGAGCCGTTCTTCAGCACCAAGCCGGCCGGCGAAGGCCTCGGGCTGGGCCTCGCGATCTCGAGCGGCATTGTGCATGAATTCGGCGGCACACTGCGTGCCAGAAACGACAACGGCGCGGTGTTTGAATTTGATTTGAAGGTCACAGAGGAAGCTGCTCATGTTTGAGGGATTCAGGATACTGTTCGTGGAGGACGACCCGGCGGTGCGAAGCAGCGTAACGGAAACGCTTGAACTGTCCGGTTTTGAAGTGCTGCCCTGCGAATCGGCGGAAGATGCGCTGCAGCACATGAGCCCGGACTTTCCCGGCATCGTCATCAGCGATGTGCGCCTGCCCCGCATGGATGGCTTCGATCTCCTGCGCCAAGTATTGAAGACCGACCGCGCCGTACCGGTGATTGTGGTGACAGGCCACGGCGACGTTTCGATGGCGGTGCAAGCCATGCAGGAAGGCGCTTACGACTTCATCGAGAAGCCCTTTGCCATGGAGCGGCTGGTCGACGTGGCCAGGCGTGCGATGGAAAAACGCACATTGACCGTGGAAGTCGATGCGCTGCGCCGCCAATTGCAGAACAAGCAGGGGATCGACGCGGTGCTGCTCGGCGAGTCCGTATTGATGCAATCGCTGCGGCGCCAGATCCTGAACCTGGCGAGCACCTCGGCCGACGTCCTCCTCATGGGCGAGACGGGTACCGGAAAGGAACTTGTAGCACGCTGCCTGCATGACTACAGCAAGCGCAAGGATGGCAATTTCGTGGCAATCAACTGCGGCGGCCTTCCCGAATCGCTGTTCGAGAGCGAGATCTTCGGCCATGAAGCCGGCGCCTATACCAATGCCAGCAAGCGACGCATCGGCAAGCTCGAGCATGCCAACAAGGGCACGCTGCTGCTTGATGAAATCGAAAGCATGCCGATGGGATTGCAGATCAAGCTTCTGCGCGCGCTACAGGAACGCAAGATCGAGCGGCTCGGCTCCAACGAACAGATTCCCGTCGACTTCCGCATCGTTGCGGCAACCAAGGCGGATCTGAAGGAGCTGAGCGAACAGCACAAATTCCGTAGCGATCTGTATTACCGGCTCAATGTCGCCGTGCTTGAGCTGCCGCCGCTGCGCGACCGGCGGGAAGATATACCGATGCTATTCGAGAACTTCGTGCTGCAGTCGGCGGTTCGCTATGGGCGCGATGCTCCACCGGTGCAAGCTCATTATGTGCGCCAGCTGATGGCAAACGACTGGCCCGGCAATGTGCGGGAGTTGCGCAATGCGGCAGACCGCTTCGTGCTCGGCCTGCCTGTCAACCGCGACCTGCCGACGCAGCCTGCCGACGCCGCCCCGCTTACGCTGGCGCAGCAGATGGATATCGTCGAAAAGTCCCTGATCGAACAGGCGCTGCGCCAGCACCAAGGACGGCCCATGCCGGTGTGCGAGACGCTAGGTATTGCCAAGAAGACGCTGTACGACAAGCTGCACCGGCATGGCATCGTGATCGAACAGTTTCGAATTGCGAATGAAGCCGATGGATCATGATGTCGTTGCGGCCGCTGAAAGGCGGCTGCTTGAAGACCTGTTCCATGAACTCTTATCGCAAGCGACACTGCATAGATCCGAACCGGTCAGCGATAATCGTTCGGATCGCTTGAATCGGTAGGCTGTTCAATAAGCCGGCGAAATGCCGGCTTCATCGGCAGGGACAGATTGACCTTCTTCGGCGGGATGGGTGATTGGAACCATTTCTCGTAGAGGCGGGCCATGTCGCCTGATTTGAACATGCGAATGATGGTGCCGTCCGCGATTGATTTCAGGCCGATGTCCTGCTTGCGCAGGATGATGCCGTACGGTTCGATGGCGGTACCAAAGTCCTTGATGCGAAAACTGTCCGGTTTTTTCGCATTGGCCACGAACCCGTGCAGCAGAACGTCGTCCATGACGAAAGCGCTTGCCCGGCCGGCCTCGAGCATCGAGAAGGACGCCACATGGTCTCGTGCGGCGACGATATTCATGCCGAGACCGAGCGAACGGTTCAGCGCGACCAGTGAACTCATGCTGGTCGATCCCGCAGTGGAGACTACGGTTTCGCCGGTAAGATCTCTAACCTGGTCGATTCCGCTGCCGCGCTTGACCGCCATGCTTCCCGTGGCGACAAAAGTCGTGACGGTGAATGTCACCCGCTTCTGGCGTTCGGCATTATTGGTGGAGGTGCCGCACTCCAGGTCGACGATATCGTTGGCAACGAAGGAAATCCTGTTCGCCGACGTCACCGGCATGTACTTGATCTGCAGATCGGGTAATTGCAGTTTTGCTTTTACTGCCTCCACGATGCGATTGCAGATATCGATGGAATAGCCGATTGGCACGGGCTTCTTGTCGATATAGGAAAATGGCGCCGACCCGTCGCTGTAGCCGATGGTGATGATGCCGGTTTCCTTGACCTTGGTCAGCGTCAGCGAGGGTTCGACAGCCTTGCCCTCGGCCGAAACGCTCAATGCGCATGTTAAAACGATGACATAACCAAGCTTCATGATTTTAATTTTCTATCCTGGCAAAGTGTGCCTGCGCTGAAACGCCGAGCGCACATTATCCTACAACGGACCCGGTTAATCTCATACCTGCCGTGCTACTGCGCAGAGCGCAATGCAGCACGCCTGTTCCTCCTCGGTTCGCGGGACGGATCAATCCGATGTCTCTCGATGCAGAGGCCGGCATCCGGGCCGCGCTGACATTGTTAACAACGTATCGATGCCATTGTCTTTGCTTTGTTTTCAAAATTGGAAACGAGCGAATCAGTGGCGTAAATCAGGAACCGGTTGATGACAAACCAAAAACTTTCTAACAAGCACCGCTAGCATGGGCCAAAGCCTGCGAATATGCAATCCTGCCTTTCGGCTCGTTCAATTTCCATCTGCATTTCCCTGTACGGCAGTCCGCGAACGCCAAGCTATGAGTTCCTCGAATTCCGTTACATGACTGCAATTCCATTCGACACTGGCCCTTGCCTCTGCCCCTGACTGGCTCCTCCCTGTATCTCCCCGCCTTTAATGGCACCACAACTCCGGATTTGATTTGCTTAGCCGCGCTTCCGGCTACAAATGCAAGTCCGCGCCTGGTGAAGGCGGCCTGGGAGCGTGCGGACAAGCTCATGCGCTTCCTATTTCACGACGCCTGCTCCCAGATCATTTACCTTGTCCGTCGGATACTGAAACATTCCGCGCAGGATGTGACTCATCGGCATGTTCAGATTCATGCCATCCGGAGGAATCGCGCTTTTAAACCATTTGTCATACAGTTTATAGATCTCGCCGTCCTGAATGATTCTCGCCATTTCACGATCGATCACGGCCTTGAATGCGGAGTCGTCTTTAGGCAGCATGATTGCGTACGGCTCGGCAGACAAGGGGGCACCGACAACGGAGAACTGCTCAGGGTCGATCACGCCCGCTCGCAGGCCGTAAAGAACCACATCGTCCATTGCAAATGCGTCGGCCTTTCCCTCGGCCAGCAGCCGAAACGCCGCTGCATGATCCGCGGCCTCGATCAGCTTGATGTTGAGCGACCGGATCCTGTTGCGCTCCTTGACGAGCTCGATGGTTGTTGTTCCCTTGGTGATTGCAACACGCTTGTCGCGCAGATCTGGCCAGTCGCGGACACCAAATCCGGTGGAGACCAGCATCCGGGCCGTTGCCACGAAATGCGGAATGGTGAATTGCACCTGCTGGCGACGCTCCACGTTGTTGGTTGTGGTTCCGCATTCCAGATCGGCCTTGCCGTTGACGATCGCCGACACCCGGGTTGCGGAAGTGACAGGGAGGTACTTCACCTGGAGATGCGGCAGCTTCAATTCGCGTCGCACGGCATCGGCCAGCTTTGCGCAGATGTCTATCGCATAGCCGATCGGCTTGCCCTCGTTAACGTATGAAAACGGAATCGACGCGTCACGGTAGCTTAACGTGATGCTGCCCATTTCGCGGATCTTCTTCAGCGTATCCGCTGCCCGCGCATCGGGCACGTCGGCCAGTACGAATAAAAGTGCGCTCAGAACGGCATACCGGATGAATGTCATATTTTGCCTGTGAGGTTGAGGATTCCACATCTTCAGGTTAGCTGCCCGCATGCCAATGCCAGGACGATGGGCTGGCTGCGGTGCTTTCCCAACTTTTTCTTCACCCTAAGCATGCATTTCACTCGCGGCGGCAGCACTTACGGCAAAGCGGATGAGAAAGCCAGCATTAATCATGCCGGATGGCACATCTATCAAAAAAACTGCGTATCTATTTGATTAGAAGAGGAAAATATAAACAGCTCGGGCGATGAAACTGCTCGAGAAGAGCGGGATTCCACACGCATTTTTCCGGCAAGTGTGCCTATGCATACCGGCCTACGCTCCGATGCGTTTCACGCATCATCCAATGTCAACAAAGCATTGGATTGCCGACATCTCAATACCCTAGCATCCCACCAATCAGCAAACGAATTTAAATATTCGATAGGCGATGAAGCTGGCTAAAGCCAGCGATAAGGCACCGGAGCAGCACGCGTCTCGCCAGTCATTCCTTACCCGTTCAGAATGGTTTTAAAGGTCGGGATTATGAGTGGTGCTCTACCGGGCGGTATGCAGTTTTTTACAATCTCAAGGAGAAATCATGAAGGCAACGAAGCTATTGGCAGCACTGCTGGGCGCAGGATTTTTTGCAGGAGCCGTACATGCACAGGAAAGCCCCACGCTTAAGAAAATCAAGGATAGCGGCACCATTTCCCTGGGCGTGCGCGACTCTTCCATTCCCTTCTCCTATCTGGACGACAAGCAGTCCTATCAGGGCTATTCGATCGACCTTTGTCTGAAAGCGGTCAGCGCGATACAAAAGCACCTCGGCCTGACTCAGCTCAACGTCAAGATGAACCCTGTCACGTCGGCCACCCGCATTCCGCTCATGGCCAACGGCACCATCGATATCGAATGCGGTTCGACCACCAACAATGTCGAGCGCCAGAAGCAGGTCGCGTTCGCACCGACCACCTTCGTCTCGGGCAACCGCCTGCTGGCCAAGAAGACAGCCAACGTGAATTCCCTGGACGACCTCAAGGGCAAGACCCTGGTGTCGACCGCCGGCACCACATCGTTGCGCCAGGTGAC
Source organism: Noviherbaspirillum album (assembly GCF_035916955.1). Classification (NCBI taxonomy): domain Bacteria; kingdom Pseudomonadati; phylum Pseudomonadota; class Betaproteobacteria; order Burkholderiales; family Oxalobacteraceae; genus Noviherbaspirillum; species Noviherbaspirillum album. The sequence continues at coordinate 93,969 of NZ_JAWIIV010000023.1, forward strand.
CGCGCTCAATACCGAGAAGAATCTCGGCATGAACATTCTGTCGGCCAAGGACCACGCCGAGGCCTTCCTGATGGTGGAAACGGGCCGCGCGGTGGCTTTCCTGATGGACGACATTCTGCTGGCTTCGCTGGCCGCAACCTCCAAGTCGCCGGCTGACTACACGATTACCAGGGATGCGCTGCAGCTTGAGCCCTACGGCATCATGCTGCGCCGCGATGACCCGGGCTTCAAGAAGGTGGTCGACGATGCGATCGACGGCGTTTTCAAGTCGGGCGAAATCAACCGCATCTATGCGAAGTGGTTCCAGTCGCCGATTCCGCCCAAGGGCGTGAACCTGAACTGGCCGATGAGCGAGCAGCTGAAGAAGGTCATCGCCAAGCCGACCGACTCCGGCGATCCGGCTGCCTATAAATAATTTTCGGCCCTTTCCCGTCTTTTCAAACGTGCACGCTTTTACCGCGCAGGCTTTTCATATCGAGCCTGCGCGGCTTCGGAAACAAGAAAGCCTTCTATGAACTACAACTGGAACTGGCGCATCTTCTGGGAGCCGTCGCCCGACGCCGTCGGCACCTACATGGATACGCTGCT
>NZ_JAWIIV010000024.1:0-94042 GCF_035916955.1 Noviherbaspirillum album
TGGAGCTGCTGTCGCGGCTGGAGGACCCGTCGGCGGTGCTCAATGCCTTGCCGCAGTCGAGCAGCACGCCGGAGCTGCATCTGCACCTGGAGGAGGGCGAGAACGTGGCGCTGATTGCGAAGCTGCAGCGGGACGCGAAGTTTCCGGACGCCGAGCAAATCGTGACGATCGACGGCCTGCGGGTGGAATATGCGGACGGATTCGGGCTGGCGCGCTCGTCGAACACCACGCCGGTGGTGGTGATGCGCTTCGAGGGCGAGTCGCAGCAGGCGCTGGAACGCATCCAGAACGACTTCAAGCGCGCCATCCTGGCAGCCAAGGCAGACGCAGTACTGTCGTTTTAATGCCGTCTCTATGGCACCGATGAAGATTTTCTAACTTACGTCAAAGTGAAGTAACGAAAGGCAATCTATCTTGAACACAGCACACCAATACATGGTGAGACAACAAGGGTGCCCGAGAAAGAGGGCGCTCAGGCTGGAGAATCGGTAAGGGAGCTGCGCGCCTGCATGACTGGGCATGCGGCGGGATTCAGGGACATTAATTATTTGACGGAAGAAAAACAACAATGTTTATCGATACCCGACAAGTTGAACAAGGCACCGTGGCGGAAAGCACGGTCTGTATCATCGGCGGCGGCGTTGCCGGTATCACACTGGCAATGGAATTGGACAAACAGGGGATAGATGTCGTACTGCTGGAAAGCGGCGGCTTCAAGCCTGACGACGGCACGCGTGATCTGTATCGCGGCGAGGATGTCGGCGAATGGCGCTACAACTTCGCAGACGGCAGCCGCAGCCGCTTCCTCGGCGGCAGCAGCAACTGCTGGGGCGGTTGGTGCCGTCCGCTGGATCCTTGGGATTTCGAGAAGCGCGACTGGGTTGACCACAGCGGCTGGCCGTTCGGTCTGAAGGAGTTGATGCCGTACTACGATCGCACCCATGCGCTGCTGAAACTCGGTCCGAACAATTTCGATCCGGATTTCTGGGAACGTTCGATCGGCCGTGCCGATGTGCGCCGCATGCCGCTGGTATCCGGCAAGGTGCGCGACACGATTTCGCAATTCAGTCCGCCGGCACGCTTCGGCAAGATGTATCGCGAAACGCTGCAGAACTCCAAGCGCATCCGTGTCTACCTGTATGCAAACGCCACCAACATAGATACCGACGGCTCGGCGCAGAACGTTTCCCGCATCCAGGTCGCAACGTTGACGGGCAGGCGCATGGAAGTCAAGGCGCGCTTCTATGTATTGGCAACCGGCGGCATTGAAAATGCGCGCCTGCTGCTGGCCTCGAACAAGGTGCAGGCGGCAGGCCTTGGTAACGGCAATGACCTGGTCGGACGCTTCTTCATGGACCATCCGCGGCTGTTGACGGGCAATATCCGATTCAGCAAGGACTGGTCGCGCAACAAGCTTTCCGACGTCAAGTATCACTACATGAATGCCGCGGTGGCCGCGCACGGCACGCACGTCGCCCATCAGTTTGCACTGACGCCGGAGACGCTGAAGGAAGAAGGCATCCTCAATGCCCGTGTCTGGTTCAATTCCATCTTCCCGGGCGAAGGCAGCGAGGGCGCGCTGGCACTGTTCCGCATCAAGCAGGCCTTGCTGCAGAAGGACCAGCAAGACTGGAGCCTGACCAAAGATCTCCTCACCATGGTCGGTCATCCGCTCGATACGCTGGGCTATGGCTATACCCGCCTGTTCCAGCCGCGCTGGCTGATTCAGGGCGTCAAGTTCCAGCTCATCGTCGAGCCGGAACCGGATCCGAACAGCCGCGTCATGCTGTCGCCGTCGCAGAAGGACCAGCTCGGCATGAACCGTGTCCGCGTGGACTGGAGGCTCACATCGAAGGTGCAGCGTACCTTCGATCGTACCTTGCAGATTCTCGCCGACGACATGCGCCGCAGCGGCGTGGCGCAGGTCGAACTCGATCCGGCGATCGAAGGCAAGAAGTGGCCTTCGGATCTCGAAGGCACCTGGCATCACATGGGCACGACGCGCATGCACGATTCGCCGAAGCAGGGCGTGGTCGATCGCAACTGCAAGGTGCATGGCATGAGCAACCTTTTCGTCGCCGGCAGCTCGGTATTCCCGACCTGCGGTGCGAACTTCCCGACCATCACGCTGGCCGCTCTCGCATTCAGGCTCTCCGAGCACCTGGTGCGCGAAGTGAAGCGTCCGACCGCCGACCTGGCGATGGAGGCCGCGTAGCCACAGTGAACTTCTAAACCGAACAGCCAGACGGAATCCGCGAATGGAAGGCATCTCCTCGTGAGAGGAGTGCCCTCCAGGGAGACTCTCATCCTTCCGGTTTGCATGGGCCTTGCCTTCGCCATCGTCTGACATGCCGATCAACTGTAACTATCGGGACTCCGATCATGTCGACACATAAAACCATCCTCGTTACCGGCGCCGCCGGCTACATCGGCTCGCACACCTGCGTCGAGCTTCTCGCCGCAGGGCATTCCGTCATCGCACTGGATAATCTGTGCAACAGCTCGCCCGAGTCGCTCAGGCGCGTGGAGAAAATCACCGGGCAGCTCATTCCATTCTATGAAGCGGACATTCGCGACCGTCTCGCATTGAATGCCCTTCTGAAAACGCATCGCGTCGACGCGGTCATTCACTTTGCCGGATTGAAGGCGGTCGGCGAATCCGTGAGCCAGCCCTTGTCCTATTTCGAGAACAACGTCGGCGGTACGGTGACCTTGCTCCAGGCACTGGGCGAAGCAGGGGTAAAGAACTTCGTCTTCAGTTCGTCGGCTACCGTCTACGGCGATCCCGAGTTGGTGCCGATCCGCGAAGATGCCCGCCTGTCGACCACCAATCCTTATGGCCGCTCCAAGCTCATGGTCGAGCAGGTCCTGGAAGACCTCGGCAAGTCGGACCCTTCCTGGTCGATCGGCGTGCTGCGCTATTTCAATCCGGTTGGCGCTCACTCCAGCGGCATGATCGGTGAAGATCCGCGCGGCATTCCAAACAACCTGATGCCCTATATTGCGCAAGTCGCAGTCGGACGCCGCGAGAAGCTCTCCGTCTTCGGTAACGATTACCCGACGCCGGACGGTACCGGCGTGCGTGACTATATCCATGTGGTCGACCTGGCGCAGGGCCATGTCGCGGCGCTGCGGGAGATTTTCCGCAATGGCCGCAGTTTCACGGTCAATCTCGGTACAGGGCAGGGCTACAGCGTGCTGGAAATGATTCGCGCGTTCGAACTCGCGAGCGGCCGCCGCGTGCCTTATGAAATCACTGCGCGCCGTCCCGGCGACATCGCCACCTGCTACGCGGATCCAATGACCGCGTGGAACGTGCTTGACTGGCGCGCACGCAAGGGATTGGAAGAGATGTGTACGGATCACTGGCGCTGGCAAAGCCTGAATCCGAACGGATTCCAGGTAGAACCAACCATCAAGGCGGCTTGACAATGCATTTCCGGTCGACTGGCTTGATTGAATATGGCGGAGGGCGAGTGTCATGCAGATAAAGCGATTCCTGGTACGCGGAGTCCTGGTGGCTGCATTTTCCACCTTCGGGTTCTCCGCTTGCGGAGAAGAGCCCAGCTTCAGCAAGGAAACTCTCGCCGCCGCGGACAAGTTGGCCAAGGGGAGCAAGACTGCCAAGAAAAGCAACACTCGCAGTCCCTTCGGCCAGAACCCGGATGAATACGTGCTGACCTTCGCCGACGAGTTCGATACTCTTGATCGCAAGATCTGGAACGACCACATCTGGTATGAACGGTCCCATCCGATCAAGAACTATGCGGTAGAGGGCGGCAAGCTGAAAATCTGGCCGCAACGCGACGCCTCGGGCAAATTCTTCAATCGCACTCTCGATACGGACGGCAGGTTTGAGCAGCGCTATGGTTACTTCGAGATCGAAGCCAAGCTGACGCGCGGCAAGGGGACTTGGCCGGCGTTCTGGCTATTCGCTCATCCCGACAAGCGCCGTCCTGAAATCGATGTCATGGAAGCCTATCCGGGCGGCGAGGCTCCTTGGGGATATACCGATGCGGATGGCGTATCACGGCCAACCGCATATGGTGTAACGGTGTGGCAAGACGAAGGTGTTCGTGCGGGGCATCTTCAGTATGATGCCGCCAAAGACCTGTCTGCGGGCTTTCATCGCTACGCCGTCAAGTGGGAGCCGGACCGGCAGACCTTCTACTTCGATGGCAAGCCGGTCCATACGGTGGAAGCCAAGATGACGGACAGTATGTACATTATCTTGGATCTCTGGTTTGGAAGCTCCAGCGGCGATCCCGATGAAAGTACGCCGCAGGGAAAGTCGAATTCGTTCGAAGTCAATTATGTGCGCGCCTGGCAGATGAAACGGTTCATGAATCAGTAGGACGATTTCATCTGAAGTCATTTGCCTTGGCAATGCGTATGACTTACCGACTTCATTAATTGAACGCGCCGAGCATGCGAAAGCAAAATGAATAAGAAGCCGTGGTGAATACTTTCTAATTTGCGTATTTTCTTTAATCTCAGGTCGTCGCAGGAGCTGCCGTGAACCTCGTGCATGAGAGAGTTCCGCTGGCATTAGTGTTAAGGTTGCTTATGTAATATTTATACGGATCAAACATTTTGTTACACATCCTTTAAAGAATTTTCAAAGCCCCCGGAACCATTTCCTCATGGAAATGCTCTGAAGAAACTCTTGTTGCTTACAAGCACGAGCGTTATCTATTTCAGACGGGGACTACCTTGACACATACATCATTCAACCGCTTTTCGGCATCTGCACTTTCCTGCGCTGCTGCCGTCCTCCTGGCTGCCTGCGGTGGCGGCTCCAACGACAGCACTGCTGAAGGCAGTTCCGCACAAAGCAGCATGATGCTGCCTGAGGTCACGGTCAGTTCGACGAGCTGGACCCGCTGTGCTGTCGAAAATGCTACCTGCAATTTCACCGGCAGCAAGTCAGTACGCTACGGTCTGGGCGACAGGTGGGCGACACGCACTGTCACCGGCCCCGTTGCCTGCAGCAACAGCGTATTCGGCGATCCGTATCCGGGCGCCGACAAGGTTTGCGAAGTTGCATCAACGACAGCTGCACCAGCACCAGCACCAGCACCAGCACCAGCACCGGTTACCACTACAACCTGGACGCGCTGTGCGACTGAATGGAACACATGTAACTTCTCCGGCACAAAGTCGGTACGTTATGGCTTGAACGGACGCTGGGCTACACGTACGGCAACCGGTTCGATCGCCTGCAATAACAACGTTTTCGGTGATCCGTACCCGGGTGCTGACAAAATCTGCGAAGTTGCCACCACAACCACTGCACCTGCACCTGCACCTGCACCTGCACCTGCACCGGCACCGGCACCGGCACCGGCACCGGCACCCGCACCCGCACCCGCACCCGCACCCGCACCCGCACCCACAACAAGCTGGACGCGTTGCGCGAGTGAATGGGGCACATGTAACTTCTCCGGTACAAAATCGGTACGTTATGGTTTGAGCGGTCGCTGGGCCACACGCACTGCATCCGGTTCGATTGCCTGTAATAATGATGTGTTCGGTGATCCGTACCCGGGCGCCGACAAGGTTTGCGAAGTTGCATCAACGACGACAACTTCACCGGCTCCCGCGCCTGCACCGGCACCTGCACCGGCGCCCGCACCGGCACCCGCACCTGCAACTGGGGCAGTCATGCCTTACGGCCAGTCGTCGACCGCTTATACGCTGACCTTCTCCGACGAATTCAATTCGTCCTATAACACCAATGTTTGGAACGACCACATCTGGTACGAAGCGTCTAACCCTACCAAGAACTACACCGTCGAAGACGGCAAGCTCAAGATCTGGCCGCAGCGCGATGCTTCGGGCAACTTCTTCAACCGCACNTCGCATGTACATCATTCTCGATCTCTGGTACGGCAGCGCGTCGGGCACACCGAATGATTCGACCCCGCAGGGCAAGGGCAATTCGTTCGAAGTCAACTACGTGCGTGCCTGGCAGTTCAAATAAATACAAACTCGGAAACCGAACACTTGCGCTGTACGCAGTGCACTTATAAGTAGCATGTGACGCGAACTGGTTGCTCGCGTTTTCAAGGCTGGCGATAGAGAATCGCCAGCTTTTTTTTTGGTTCAGCCAAAAGAAGCCTGATATCCGCTTCTCAGGTTTTGCTCTATTCGTGCCGGCCTTGAATTCGAATCGGCGCTGAAATGTATCTGTGTCTTTCCCGTCGCTACGTCAAAAGGATCTGACTGCGTAACCATTCCATTTTGCGAGCAAACCGTTCGCAGGTATCACACCAGCCGGATCCGGAATTTTCCATCTTCAGGGTTCCGGTTCTCCAAGTCCAATGAGCCTACCGTGCAGGCGCAGCAGTACGCTGGCAAGCCTTTCTCCACCAAGCCACAGGGCTGCCGCACAGGCCATGCATCCGGACGCCATTGCATGCGCAAGCCGACGTTCGCTGCTGAGCATTTTGATAGCGATTCAGACAGGACGACAGGGATGAATGCGTCCTGAGATTCAAATTGTTGTGAGTTAACTACAAAAGAAAGCCGGTACGCCAAAAATAAATGCAGTTTCTTGACAATTTCCAGGAACCAATTCCGGTAAGCAATGCTCAGATGAAACGTTGCCGCTTGGAATAAAGCGCACTCTTTCAAACGAACTGGGGACTTACCATGCAAAACTCGAACTCTTTCCGCTTCTCGATTTCTTCGCTCGCGTCGGCCTGTGCCGTTGTACTGCTCACGGCCTGCGGCGGTGGAGGCTCTGCCGAATCGACTACCGCGGCACAGACAACCGTCAATGCGGATCAGACTCAAGTCGTCGCAGCAGCGAGCACTCCTTCAAGCAACAGCACGTCAAGCGTGACTGTGCAGCCTACTGAAACAGGCGGCACGGCAGATAGCGTTACAGCTCCCCAACCATCGGCTAATCTGGCGGATGCAGGCACGGGTACCGATACGGCTCCTGCTCCTACCCCTAGCCCCGTCACTGAAGATACTTCCAAGCCGGCGACCACACCGGTATCGACGCCTGCATCGACACCCGCGCCTGCAACCACGCCGGCACCGGCACCTGCACCTGCGGCAGTCATGCCTTACGGCCAGTCGTCGACCGCTTATACGCTGACCTTCTCCGACGAATTCAATTCGTCCTATGACACCAATGTCTGGAACGACCACATCTGGTACGAAGCGTCCAACGCCACCAAGAACTACACCGTCGAAGACGGCAAGCTCAAGATCTGGCCGCAGCGCGATGCTTCGGGCAACTTCTTCAACCGCACCATCGATACCGACGGCAAGTTCTACCAGACCTACGGCTATTTCGAAATGGAAGCCAAGCTGCCATACGGTAAAGGCACCTGGCCCGCGTTCTGGCTGTTCAACCATGAAGCCGGCGCCCATCCGTATCGTCCGGAAATCGACATTCTCGAAGCCTATGCAGGCGGCGGCCCCAACAGCGGTTGGTCCGACTCGGCATTGCGTCCGACCGCGTATGCAGCAACGGTCTGGCCCAACGGTATCGAAGGCGGTCCTCATGCCGGTTCCAAGACCTTCGCCAACCTGGGTGATCTGTCTGCCGGCTTCCACAAGTATGGTGTGAAGTGGGAACCGAACAAGATCACGTTCTACTTTGACGGCAAGGAGATGTACAGCGTCGATGCAAGCATGAACCATCGCATGTACATCATCCTCGACCTCTGGTACGGCAGCGCGTCGGGCACACCTGACGATTCGACCCCGCAGGGCAAGGGCAATTCGTTCGAAGTCAACTATGTGCGCGCCTGGCAGTTCCAGTAAAAATTGCGTACACAGTAAAGAATGAAGCTCGTGACTATGCGCTCTTGACTCCATTTGCCCTCCCGCCTGCTTCATACAGAGAGGGGGCAAGGATGAAGCGTGTCTCTCGCGATTCCTTTACTAATTTTCGCTTTCTTCGGGCCGGCTTTATAGCCGGCTTTTTTTATGCGTTCGAAAAATCGGTAGAAACCAGAACAACTAGAACATGTCTCGTGACGAGAATGTATAGCGACGCGGCTACGTCATTGGATGCGGCCAGGAATGGATCGCACCCACGAACATATCCTGCTGTTACTGCTTATTTCACTCAATCACTGACGAGAATATGCAAGCTTGGTCTTACTCAAACAAGGGCCTCCGTCGCGGGGAATATTAGGTATCCGCGACGTGTCGAACCAAGTAGACAGGGTATGGTGCAAGCTCCGCTTGCATCGCAACTCACCCTGTGCTTTGTGCTGCGAGCGCAGCATGAGATTGAAACTGTAGGGTGGGTGATGGTCTGGCTTTTGCTTCTGATAAAGCACTTGGCGATGAAGCAGCCCATCCGAAAAGTACCGACATGCAGTAGACAGGCGTTGAGGTATGAAGGAATGCGGTTTTGGATTGCATTCAACGGTGAGGTAGCAGTAAGGAGACATTCGTAAATTCGTGCCGGTGTCATGTAATTTCTTCTGTAATCAGCAACTGGGAGCCTGAAGGGCAGAGGATTGTATGGCGCCAGATGTCGGTACGGCTTGCGAAGCATCTTGTTCAATAACGCTGTCAGGTAAAAAATAATGTTCAATGAACTCAGTGTTGCTTGTTATGAGAACGAGGTTCCATCCTTTGTCGAGTCAGCGATGGAACGCTTGTATGGAAACATCTTTTCTTCATTGCTGGAATTCCGGGTGTATGGCTGGGTGGCCGGAACAACCAGTACCTATGTCGTCAGCGAGAACGGTGAAATCAGGACGCTGCTGCTGTTCAAGAAGCAGCAGCGTAAGGTGCAGGTGCTCAATGAGGGCATCCGCCTGCAGGAAGAAGAAATGCACCGCTTCTCCAATTTCATTTTTGCGAAGTACCACGACGTGGATGCCATTTCATTCAGGGCAATCGAAACCGATCTGAAGAGGCTTTCGTATCCACATCAGCGTTTCAATCACCTTGAAGACATTACGCTCCAGCTTCCCGAAAATGCGGAAGCTTATCTGGCGAGCCTGGGAAAGAACACGCGCCGCAATATCAAGCGGTACATGGACCGATTGAAGAAGACCTTTCCCTCTTATGAGTTTCGGGTCTATGAGGCCGGCGAGATTCGCGAGGATGACCTGCGCGCAATGATCGAATTTAACCGGCGGCGGATGGCGGGTAAGAACATCGAATCGATCATCGATGAAAACGAAACTCGTCGCATCGTTGCGCTAGCGAAGGCATGCGGACTGCTTGGGATCGCAACGATCGACGGACGTATCGCCGCCGGGGCGCTGAGCTTCCGCGCAGGGCGCAATTACTTCCTGAACGTGCTTGCGCATGATCCGTACTACGATGATTACTGGGCCGGATTCTTGTGCTGTTACCAGACCGTCTGTGAATGCATCAAGCGCTCCGGCAAGGAATTCCATTTCCTGTGGGGGCGATACGATTACAAGTTCACGCTCGGCGCCGTCCAGCGAGACTTGGATAATGTGACGGTTTATCGCTCGCGTATGAGGCAGATATTGCATCCCGGGCTGGCATGGACCCAGGCCAAGAACGGTTACCTCCGACAAACCAAGGTCTGGATCAAATACGGCGAAACCGATCTGGCGCACCATGCGCGCCTGACGATAAAGCGCGTGCGGGACATGAAGCGGGCAGCGGAGAGTCTCGTTCATGGAAGAACCGTGACCTGAACGCCTGCAGTCTGGCTCACCACGGGCGGGTGACATGCGGCCCGGTTCCGGCACGACACTGGTGCGGGGATCGGGCCGTATCGTCTTGCCATGTCCGACTGCCCCTGAGAGAAACGAGAGAAAAGTTTGCCCTTGTTCCGCTGGTTCGCGCATGGGATATGGCGGCTTGAATGGCGTCGGATATTTCCCATCGCGATTTTAAGTAAATCGGCATCGGCGTGCGCCGGCTTAAAACTCAAGAGATGCCAGCCTGCAAAAGGCGCCGAATTTTGCCTGATTTCATGATTTACGTCATTTGCCGCTACGCCGCAGACACTACCATTAGCCCATGACAAAACTTGCACTCATCACGAACGAGCCGCCCCCGTATCGGATACCTGTTTTCAATCGCATCGCACGTATCCCGGGCATTACATTACAGGTCATTTTCTGCGCACGCAGGGAACCGAACAGGCACTGGGATCTGCCGGCCTTCGAGTTCGACCATTGTTTCCTTAAGGAACGCATAACGACCGTCAAGGGCCGCTATATTCATAACAACCCGGATGTCGTCCTTGCACTCAAGCGCTTCGGGCCGGACGTCATCGTTTCCGATGGACTCAATCCCACGCAGCTGTACGGCTTTGCGTATGCGATGTTCAAAGGCATCCCTCATGTGCCGCTCACCGATGGCACTTATGAGTCGGAACTGGGCTTGAGCAAGGTGCACAAGGCCATCCGCCGCATTGTCTATGGAAAGTCGAAAGCCTTCCTCTCCGCAAGCATGGGCGGTCAGCGCTTGTTCGAGAGCTACGGCGTGGCGCCCGAGCAATGTTTCAAATCCTATCTCTGCATCGACAACGACGCGTACCAGAATGCGCACGAGGACAGTGCGGAAAAATACGACCTGGTTTTCTGCGGGCGCATGGTGCCTGAAAAGGGGCCGGTATTCGCACTGGAAGTCGCGGAAGCGCTGGCGCGCAGGCTTGGCCGCCGTGCCAGCATATTGTTTGTCGGGTCGGGCAGTGAAGAGGAGCGCCTGAAGGCGGTAGCGCTAGGCAAGCAAGCGCTGGTGCAGGCTCACTTTCACGGTTTTGCGAAGCAGGGCGAATTGCCGGGGCTCTACCGTTCCGCGCGCATGTTCCTCTTTCCAACGCATGCGGACGTATGGGGAGTGGTGGCCAACGAAGCCTGTGCTGCCGGGCTGCCCGTGATTGTTACACCGTATGCCGGTGCCGCCGGTGAGTTGGTGCTGGATGGCGAGAACGGCTACGTGCTTGATCTCGACGTCGAAGCATGGGCAGACAAGGCATCGAAATTGCTGACTGACACGGAACTGTGGGAAAGATTTTCACGTCGTAGTCTTAACCTTGTCAGAGAATACAGCTTCGACAATGCAGCGATTGGCGTCGTGGATGCCTGCCGCTATGCATTATCTTCCGGGGCCTCGCGCAGGGCGAGCCGTGCCATCAGTTCATGACGGAATAAAACATTAGAGAATCAGAGAACAAGAGAACAGGCTCGCACAGGCAGTGAAATGGCCGGTGATGGGTTTGCAGGGAGGAGCTTTCGGTGAAAAGGAATGAGGATGGATGGCGAATGATTGCAAGTGCCACCGGAAGCGAGCGTAAAAATGAGCGGAGTCAATGATGGGCCCTATGTTTACCTGTTCAATCGATGACGGCCATCCGTCCGATCTGAAGACAGCGGAACTACTCAGCAAACATGGTTTGAGCGGTACGTTCTTCGTGCCTATTCGCAATTGTGAGGGCGATGCGGTGCTGCCGGACGAGGAGATCCGTGAATTGGGTCGCCGGTTTGAAATCGGGTCGCATACGATGGACCACCGCTACCTGAAAATGGTCGATATCTGGCATGCCTACCACCAGATCATGGACGGCAAGAAATATCTTGAAGATTTGCTTGGCCGTCCGGTCAATGGCTTCTGCTATCCGGGCGGCCGGTACCGCCAGCGCGACGTGGAACTGGTGCATGCCTGCCGGTTCACCTATGCCCGCACCACGATGAATCTCTGCTTCAGCGCTGGCAAGCGTCCTTATGAAATGCCGACCACGCTGCAGTTCTATCCGCATGACCGTTCCGTCTATATCCGCAATTTCGGCGGCTCCGGAAACTGGATCGAACGCGCCGCCGGATTGCAAATGGCCCTGCAGCATGGTGACTGGATCAAGCGTCTTTACGCGATGTTCGACTACGCAGTTCGCAACCGGGGCGTCTTCCACCTGTGGGGGCATTCGAAACAGTTCGACGAGCTCAATGCCTGGAAGCAGTTGGACGACTTCTTTGCCCATGTTGCGCAGCATGTGGCCGTACGCGATCGCCTCAGCAACGAAGAGCTCGCGATACGTTCATTGTGGATGCCCGAAACCCGGACGCCAGTCGCGGAATCCGTTTAAGAATCAAGGAGCCGCCATGCCACGTGGCGCTGGCAGGGCGGCGCCGGGTGTCGACGGTTCAGCCTGGCTGCAATGGCTCCATGGTTAATACCAATCCCAAGTCATGACATGACAGGCGAGATCGATGGATTTTTTCGTCTGGCAACGCGCGTGAGGAATCCATAGCGGGGCTATGGATGAGGAGCGCAACGCCGCCAGGCGGGAAAAGACGCGATCTCATGTCATAAAATGGCTTGGGATTGGTATGAGATCAAGCTGCATCCACACCGGCGCGCGTTCTGCCCGATTCCTTTCGCGCCGCCTCCTTCAATGCTTTCCTGTCGATGCCCATTGCGGCAAACGCGCGGGAAGCAACGCCGTGCTGAAAGTCCGCGATCGCTTCAATAACATGTGCGCCCAGTAACGAACCTTCGCTTCCTTCTCTTTGCCGGCTTGCCAGCTGCTGCATGAATGCCTGCACCTGGGGCTGGCTTCGGAAAATTTTCCCGCTCGGCGAAATGCCGTCCGCATTGCCTTGCATCGCCGCCAGCTGCGTTGCATCGATTCCGATGTTTCCAAGCGCAATATTGTATTGTTCAGCGATGGCTGACCGGAAGATGTCCGGATCCGCCCCCAGGCGTTGAAACGCCTTGCGCGCCGTACCGTCGGGGAGGTCGAGCGCCGCCAGGACAAAGTGCTCGAGCCCTGGCGCTTCCTGGCCTTCCGCGTTTGCATGCCTTTCCGCATTCATGCAAAGCTTCTTGATGACGCGAATGTCGTTGAATCGCTGTTTCAGCATGCGTAGCATGGCCGCTCCTATTCGGATAAATCTGTTGACTGAAGTGTTCCCGAGAGGCGCTTGTGTGCGGCCTGCTTGGAAACACCAAGGGCATCGGCAACCTGTGTCCATGACCATCCTTGCCGGATGGCGTTGGCAACGGCAGCCCGTTCCAGCTTGTCCGCCATTCGGCGAAGCGCGACGACTGCCGCGAGCGCCGCTTCTGGGTCGTCGGGCGATGGGAGAGAGGTTGGGGTGGGCATTCGTCAATGTTAGTTGACGGTGCCGGATTCGTCAATGATGGTTGACGATGAGGCGGGGATTCGGCGTCGTCGGTTTAATGGACTAGCGAAAGAGGCAGTGATCAAACAAGAGGGAGGCGCGGGTCGGTGAGCCCGGTGGAAACAAGACTGCCGCACCGGCATGAAGCCGGCGCGGAGAATATATGCCAATCCCAAGTCATGGAATGGCTTGAAATTGGCATTACTTCACGCTGTTTGCCGGACCTTGAGCGAGATCGACCGGGTGCTTTGCGTTCGGCATGCCGGCTGATGAACCGCCAAGAGGATTGTCTACCCTTGCGGCATACTGCTCGCCAAGAAGCTTGGATGCCTTGGTGTTGATATGGTTGGCATCCTTGTACAGCGCCACATTACCCATGTAAGTCATGCACTCCTGCGTGGTGCACATGATCTTCTTGGGGTCGATGATGCGCACGGACGGATAGCGCGCCTGTACCTTGTCGATGATCTGATCGACCGGCGTTTGGGTATCGGCAACGAAGCGATAGGGAATGTTGCAATTTCGGTCTGCCGGCATCCATCCGCGGGTGCGGTGCAGGATGCATTGCGAGAGGTCGGGTTCGAAATACGGATTGTCCTTGAAGATTACCGGTATTGCACCAGCCTCCACCACTTTGCCGGTCATATACATCATTTCCTTTTCAAGATCGCGCCATGGTTCGGAAGCCCAGAAACCCGCCATCACGACGTACTTGACGCTCGGAGCGAGCGCCAGCAGATCGAGATTGCGCTGCTGGCATGTGTCCGGCCCCTTCTCGGGATGCTTGTCGGTGATCTGCAGGGCGGTCGGAAAGCACGTGCCCTGCACATGGTAGACCGCCTTCAAGCCCGCAGTCTTTGCCAGCGCATCGACAAAGGGCTTGAAGTGGTGGGCATGAGAATCGCCCATCAGCAGCACTTGCGCCTTGGCTTGGCTGGTGTCTCCGAACGCGCAGTTTTCCATCAGGTAGTCCATCGTCACCTTGCGATAATCTTCCGCCCGGATGGAACAGGACCGGGTCAGGTCGCGCTCGAAGGAGTAGCTCGAAATCAGCTCGCGCATGTCATTGGAAAAACGGTAAGGGGCTCCCTCGGTCACGTAGGACACCAGCCCGATCGACATGAAGGCGGCTGCCGGCAAGGCATAAATACGGGTGAACGCCTTCTTGAAGTCCAGCTTGTTGTTCTTGCGGACTGGCGTTTCAACGAACTTCCAGGTCAGCCATGACAGCAGGAAGGCCAGGGCGACGGCGGCGATGCCGACACCGAGCGAGATCTCGATGCGCCGGTAGCGCAGGAAGGAAAAAATGGGCCAGTGCCACAGATAGAGCGAATACGAAATCAGGCCGATCGAGACCATCGGCCGACTTGCCAGCAGGGGCCTGAGCAAGTTTTCGCGGGTGCCGGCGTAGATCACGAGTGCCGTGCCTATGCATGGATACAGGGAATTGACACCAGGGAACGGCGTGCCTTTCTCGATCAGGAACATGGAGCCCAGCATCAGTCCCGTGCCGAGCGTGACCAGCGAGTTGGATGCGACCGCCGAGCGCAGCGGATATTTCTGTGAAATGAAGTAAGTCAGCGCGCCGATAATCAATTCATGCGCGCGCGATGTCAGGAGGAAGTAGGCCTTGATTTCATCGGTCTTCATTTCGGACAGTACTGCGAAACCCGCTCCCGCCACCAGCAGGATGGGAATGATCTGCCTGCGGCAGTAGCGGTACAGCAGGATCAGGATGATGGGAAACAGAAAATAGAATTGTTCCTCGACCGACAGCGACCACGTATGCAGAAGCGGGAATTCCTCGGTTCTCTGTCCGAAATATCCCCAGCTCAGCATGGAAAAAAACACGTTCGACAGGAAGGCCCAGGATGCGGCGAGCGAAGTCGTATAGAAAATGTAGTCGTTGGGGATCAGCAGATAGGAGGAAATAACCAGTGTCACCAGCGCCACCACGATATACGCAGGGAAGATGCGCTTGATCCGTCGCGTGTAAAAGTCGGTGAAGGTGAATGTGCCTCCTTCGATGCCCTTTGCAATCAGCCCGGTGATCAGGAAGCCGGAAATGACGAAGAAGATATCGACTCCGACGAAGCCCCCGGTCACAATCACCGAGCTCGCATGGAAGGCAATCACCGCCAGCACCGCGATAGCGCGCAGGCCATCGATATCAGGACGGTAGGCGAGATGGGCGGCTGGGGTCATCAAACTCTCCTGTTGCTATGGGTAACTGCTTTGGTAGTGGGAAATGCGAAGCGATATCAATCAGGCATTATGATTGCATCGGCGGATATTACCAATTTGATATCTCGTAAGACTGATTGCTTAATCAGTGCAACTGTTGTGCTTGAATCGTGCCTAAGCGCGCAGCGAAGGGGGCATGTCTGGTGGCGAGAGCGGGACATGAAACGAGGCAAGGCGAGCGGCGTCGCTCGCTGCCTGCATGGGCGCAAGCAGCGAAATCGCCAGGGTCGATAAGACTAGCTGAAAGTTCGCTGTAGCAATGGAGCCGCTCGTTCAGGCGGCTTCCTGCGACCGGAATGATGCGTGTCAGACCGCATGGCCGAGGATCCCGCAGCGGAGTCCATCAGGCATCGCCCGCCGGCAGTTTCGCAACGACGCATTGTCGGAGAAACCCGAAGACGAACAGTGTATTGGTCACCATGTAGCGCTTGAACAGGCGCCGCGGTTCGGACCCGAGACGATACAGCCATTCGAGGCCATTGCGCTGCCACCATATCGGTGCGCGCTTGATCACGCCGGCGTGATAGTCGAAAGCCGCGCCGACCCCGATCATGACCGCGTTGATGCGACCTCGATGATCAGCCATCCACTTTTCCTGCTTCGGACAACCGAGGCCGACGAACACCACATTGGCGCCGGAGCCGTTGATCATCTCGATGATCTGCTCGTCTTCTTCCAGGGACAGGGCCCGGAAGGGTGGGGAATAGGTGCCACCTATGCGCAAACGCGGAAACTGCTTGGCCAGCGTGACCCGCAGCTTGGCTAGGGTCGATTCCGTGCTGCCGTAGAAGAACACCACCTGGTCTAGCCGTTCCGCTTCCTGCAGGTATTTCATCATCAGGTCGGGGCCATTGATACGCTCCTGCGTCGAATGGCCCAGCCTGCGGAGCGCCCAGGCGATGGGAGCGCCGTCGGGGGTGGCCATATCAGCATTGTTCACTGCAATCTTGAACTCGACGTCGCTGGTGGTCGTGACTACGGAATGAACATTGCAAATACAGACGTAGCGCGACTGGTGGTCGGCGCCCCAGCGAGTGATCTGCCCGACTGCCTCATCCCAGGTGACGGCGTCGATGAATGCTTCCAGGACTGCCTGGCCCTTACGCTGCACGGGCTTCTCTTGTGAGTGTGGAAATTGCATCTTCATATATGTCGATCAACAAGTCATAATTGCGTTCGGGCGTGTACTTCGCCTCGTATTCGGTGCGGGCGGCCCGGCCCATGCGCTTCATCTGCTCCGGGTTGGCGGCGGCCCAGCTCATCTTGGCTGCGAGATCGGCAGGATCGCCGGGATTGAACAGCAGCCCTGTCTCGCCGTCGCGCACGATATCGATCAGGGCGCCAAGCCTGCTCGCGATGACCGGAAGCCCGCAGGAAAATGCTTCGACAATCGTGCGCGGAGAGTTTTCGTAACAGATGCTGGGCAGCACCATGAATTCCGCGGTGCCCATGCGTGCCATGATGTCGTCTAGCGGACGGAAGCCGAGCAGGCGGTCGCCGAAAGCATCCCGTGCCAGCGCTTCCAGCGGTCCGCTGCCGATCACATCGACCGCGGCGGACGGAGCAAGCCTTACCGCCTGCGCCAGTACATCGAGTCCCTTTTCCGACGACAGACGGCCTACATACATGCCGCCGCTGCGGTGTTCCCATGTTGGATGGGCGGACGAGGCCACGAAATTTGGCTTGATGCGGAAGCGGTTGGCAGGCAGGCCGCCTTCAATGTATTTGTCCCGTGCGAAACTGTTGAGCGCGATGTAGCGCGTGATCCGCTCGCGATAGGTGCCAATGGCGCGATGCGTTGCCAGCATGCTGGTGATGACAGCCGACTGGACCGCGGAGTCGCGATAGCACTTTCTCGTCACCGCGCGCCACGGAAGCTTGCCGACGCAGTCTTCGCATACCTTTCCGTCCCGCAGGAAGATGGCCTGCGGGCAGAGCAGCCTGAAGTTATGCAAGGTCTGCACGACGGGAACATGGCGCCTTGCCGCTGCCCAGTAGAGTGAAGGAGAGATCAGGGGGAAGGTGTTGTGCACATGGATCACATCCGGCGCAAAGCGTTCGCACAGGCTGTCGATATCGCCGGTGGAGCGATGCGACCAGATGGCTGTCATTGCCGCCGTGGCGCGCGGCATGTTATTGAGCGCGTCATTGTGCTGAGCATAGACTTCCACCTCATGTCCGTGCTCGCGCAGGAGCGCCACCTCCGCGTCGACGACGGCATCCTCGCCGCCGCGATGCTGATAGGCGTTGTGGGCGATCAGGATTTTCATCGCATTCTCCCGCGATCCGCTCCCGGATTCATCTCGATAGGAAAAGAGTGCATTGCAAAGGGGTGCATTGCTTTAGCCGACCTTTCTTCCGTGTGACTGGCATGCATCGTCGTCATCGTCATGGCGTCTTCCGGTGGCATGCAGGCAGGCCTGCACGATGCCGTCGGCGGCGTGGTTGAAGGAATAGCCGGCGACAAGGTCGAGGCTGCGGGCGGCGAAGCGCCGGTAAAGCGCGTCATTGGTCAGCAGCAACTCGGCCCGGTCTATCCACTGGCCGAGATCAAGGCCGCAAACGAAACCGTTCTCGCCGTCAAGCACGAGTTCTCCGGCAACTCCGGCGTCTGGCGTGACGATGACAGGCAGTCCGGCTGCGCAGGCTTCATTGGCGACCACGCCCCAGACGTCGCGTGCCGTCGGGAAAAGGAATAGTCGGGCCGAGCCGTAGAGCGCCGGCAATTCATGCTGCTCCGCATGACCATTGATGGTCACGTCGACGCGCAGGGCCAGTTTGTCAGCCATCGCATTGAGCTCCGCTTCCTGTTCGCCGCTGCCGACGAACAGGATGCTTGTCCTGCGACCCAGCCGGGTAGCGAGGCCATCGGCGAGCTGGAGTGCGAACAGGGGATTCTTGTCGGCGACGATGCGTCCGCAGAAGATCAGGTCGTACTGCTTCTCTTGCGTGCCGGCGTATGCGGCGTAGGCGTCGTTGTCGATGCACAGGCAGGAAAGGAAGCCTGATTCGCGCGGGATTCCGTAATCTGCATACAGTCGCAGTCCGCCGAGGCTGGCGGCGATAAAGGCGCGAGACCGGGAATAGACGATGCGGCGCACTGCGCGATGCCAGCGCGACAATGCGGCTTCCGAGATATTCGTCCCGTCCGTCATCGGCACATGCGGCACATTGCGAATGACGGAGTAGCCGAATGCATACAGGAAGGTGGGATTGAAGCCGGTGGTGACGATGACGTCCGGCGCGATCCTGTTGAGTGCGGCGAGTACATCCGGGTTGTTATGAATGTAGTTGCTGCCGCGCTCAACGAAGCGTTCCTTCAGGAAGACATGATTGAAGTGCAGCGGCGGCAGGCTCCATTGGCGATTCGGTTCGCGTTCGCTGCAGAAGATGGCATGAAGCTCAACGCCTGGCATGCGGGCAATGCGTTCATAGATCGGAATGCGGAAAGGCGGCGGGTGATTTGTGACGAGCGCAATTCTGAGCACGGAGCTCTTGCCGTTCCTCCCGGAATGCGGCTTGAGCACCTTGACTTGTGCTACGTGGTTGTTGTAGTTCGTTCGTTCCATCAGCAAGTGTCGTGGTGATTAAGGCTGCTCGCCTGCCATTTGGCGCAGGCCGCCACGGCAGAGAATCCGCCTGCGGAATGCATGGTTCGGCATTTGACCCGCAGTTCAGTTCTTCCGTACGGCTTGACAGTTATCTAGCTGCGTTCAAACAGATATCTGCAGTGCTGAACTTCATTCTGAATGGGGCCATTGTTGCCGTTCGGTGTTAAATCAAAGGAAAGCTATTTCCGTACGACTCTTTTGTAACTTTCCTTAACTTGCATGCGTGGCCGCATTCGCTGCAGTACCGGGGGCAGCATACGCATGCCCTGCGCACCGCTGTCGTGATGCCGGACAGCGATTTCCGTGGGCATGCAAGGGCGGGCAGAGGCATGCTGGAGCCGACTCCGGGAGACCGACGGGATGTACGCAGGTTAAGGAAGTCCCGCACCCGACCTCTATAGGATCGAGGTCGGGCGCAATTCCTGGCAGGTCAGGATAAGGGGCTTTACGGCTGTTGCCGTCGCCAGTTGAGCAGACCGTCGATTCGTCCCCGAACGACGGCCAGGCCGAGAGCGAGGTCGGAACCGAACGATCCCGACATCAAGGGCCTGACGACAGGCGCCGCTAGGCCTCGTATGACGACCCATGAGGGCAGGTCATGCTTGGCCCACAAGGCGCCGGCGCCGCGCGCCCGCAGTCGGGCGGCATGGCGGGCCTGAGGATTGGGAGCGGGGATCTTGATGGGATGGTGTACCTTCGCCTCGCTTTCGAAGGTGAGCAATGCTCCGGCGCGCAGCGCGCGCAGCACCAGGTCTGTTTCCTCCCCGGCGCCGAAGAACAGGCCCACGCCCAGTCGGCAGTCGAAATTGCCGATCTGGTCGAACAGCTTCCGATGAAAGAACAGCTGGAACGACGCCGTCGGCATGTCGCGGAAACGGCAGGATCTTTCCCATGACAGATTTGGCATGAGGTTCGGAGGCAGTCCTTCCTCGACCCATTGCACCGCCGCACCCGAGAGCGGGTCCGGGCAGGCGAAGCGATGCTTCAGTTTTTCGAGCAGATCGCTCTCGTACCAGCAGTCGTCGTCCGGAAACCCCACCCATTCGCCGATCGCCGCTTCGATTCCGACGTTCCGCGCCGCCGACAGATTGGCCGGATGGTGCCTGATATGCTTGATCTGCAGCCCGAGCATGCGTCCGCGCTGGATATAGGAAACAAGCCGATCGTCGTCATTCTGGTCGACGACGATCACTTCAAAATCTTTAAACGTCTGTGCCGCAAACGAATCGAACAGCGGCCTCAGTTCGGTTGTGCGTCCAACCGTGGCGACGATGAGTGATACGGCTGTCATGGCTGTTATCCCCTTGCTCCTGCGCGGATGGCGCGTTGACGTCTCACGAAATAGCGTGCGTAGTGCTCAAGTTTTTCAATCGGATTTTTACTGGCATAGGCGTTTCGCACGCGCATGTCTTCGGCCATCGCAGCCAGGCGGGTTTGCGTTGAGCTCGACAGGCTGCCTTCATGCTCGCGGAATGCCGCGAGCGCCTCGTCGATCTGTACCGGTTCCGCCATGCGCGCCAGGCGCAGCCACAGGTCGTAGTCCATCGCATACTTGAGCTTGGTATCGAAGCAGCCGGCGCGGACCATGAGATCGCGGCGCACGAAAGTCGCCGGATGCGGCACGTAATTGCCTCGCAGCAGACTGGAGTAGGAAAAGCGCGGCGACACGTAATTGTCGGGATGGAGCTTGCCGTTGATCAGCGCTTCGGTCCTGCCGAAGAGCCAGCCTTTGCCGCTCGTCTCCAGATGACGGGCAACGGTCGACAGGACGGTCGGCTTCAAATAGTAGTCGTCCGAATGGAGGTGGGCAATGACGTCTCCGGTGGCGACGCGCACGCCTTCGTTCATTGCGCGGCTGACACCGCCGCGCACGTTTTCCAGCAGGGTATATGGGCGCTTGAGCGAGCGTATGATGTCGAGGGTTCCATCATCGGAACCGCCGTCGACGAAAATATATTCGATATGCGGATAATCCTGCGAAAGCACCGAATCGATCGATTCGCGCAGATAATTTGCGCTGTTCCAGGTGCAGGTGATGATAGAGAACGTCAGTGGCATAGATCAAACCTTTCAACTGTTAATGCTATTGGTGTCCGCTGGGCACTTGATAAAGTTTCAGCAGGCTGGCAGCAGCGGCATCGGCATTGCCCAGGCCCGCGGGGGCAAAGCCGTATGGCTTCTGCTGCCGGAAATTCAGGAGGTCATCCGCCAGCGCGTCCATGGTGTGATGGAGCCGCAACTGGCTCCCGTCCGCGGCATAGGCGGCCAGTTCCGGAGTGCCGCCCAAGGCTAGCGCGAAAACGGGCTTTCCCAGGAAAAGACCTTCGAGGACAGTCGTGGCACAGGATTCCTCGCAGATGGACGGAACCACGACGGCGTCGGCCTGCGATGCGAGAGTGAGCGTTCGTTCCGGCGAAGTCCAGCCCAGAAAGCGAATGCGATCCGATTCGTATTCGTTCCTTAGGCGCTGCTCGTCCGGACCGTCGCCGGCGATCGTGATCCGCATATGCGCGGGAAGCCGTTTCGCCATTACTCGCAGGAAGGCCTCCACGCCTTTCGCCGCATAGATCTTGCCTGCAATGAAGACGCTGACAGTGCCGTCCTGCTGCGAATGGCCGGAACTCATTCGAAACCGCTCGATGGCGTCCCGGTCCACGAAGTTGTGAATCGCCGTTCCCCAGTTGCCCGGTCCCGCAGTGCGCGAAAAATTGCTGATCAGCTTCTGCGATACGAAGACGGTCTTGTGCCGCTTGAAGCCGTCCATCACCTCGCGACGGAACTGCACGACAGCCATTTTCGATACGCTGCGCTGCACCGCATTTGGCTTGTCACGCATGCATTCCGCGCATTCCGCAGGATCGACCGAGTTGCAGATTTCTCCCCGGCGAAAGCGCGTATGGGTCAGGCAGTCGCTGCCCTGATCATGGCGCGTCTGAACGAAGTTGACGTTCGCCGGCAGGAAGTGCGCGACATTGGGTAGATGACCGTGATAATGAATGACGTCATAGTCCTTGGCCCTGCGGAGAATGACTTTCGCGAAGCGCTTGGCGATGAAGGAGCGCTTCATCGGCATGAATACTCCCAGCGAGGTTTCCTTCCAGCCAGCGTGCTGTCCGGTCAGCTCGCCGAAGAAGCGGCCGCCGAATATTCCTTCGTCGCCGCAGACTTCGATCGGATTGTCCGCATTGCCCAGCAGGTCGACCTGATGTCCGGCGCGAACAAGCGCACGCGCAAGGTTCAGCACATGCTTGGCAAGGCCGCCCATGTTCGGATAGGGAATGTCTTCACTGACTAGCAGGATGCGCATGCCGTCTCTCCTCAAGAACGGAACCGGCGTGCCATGGACAGCATGGCTGCGCGTTCGTCAACGCCGACGATGAAGAACAGGCCCGCCAGCGCCAGCGTGACCAGAGCGGTGGAGACGATGGCGACGGTGCTCAGCAAGCCGCCGGGAATCATCCATTTCATCGGCACCAGCACGCAGATGATCAGGGCGCCGATGGCGAGGCTGCGCCCGAAACCGCTGCTCAGGCTTTCCTTGAAGCTGATGGGAACGGTGCGGCCATGGACGAAGATCAGGAAGCCCACACCGAGCGCCAGCGAGGAAATCAGGTGGCCGGTAGCGGCGCCGATGATGCCGCCGAGATGGGTGCCGATGTAGACCATGCCGACGCCACACAAGCCGTTTGCCAGTGCGAAGCGGCCTGTCACCCGGGGGTGGCCGAGCGCGTCATTCACCATTGAAGGCACGTTGGTCAGGGAGTCGACCAGGAGGGCGACCGTCATGAGCACCAGGACCGGATAACCCTGGGAAATGAATTCTTCGCCCACCCAGCGGCGCAGGAATTCATCGCCGGCGAGTACGATCACACCGAGCGCCGCCAGATTGATGTACGTGACATAGCGGGTCACGCCAAGGTAGACCGGCCGCAGCTCATTGATCTTGCCGGCGCCTGCCAGCGCCGAGGCGCGCGGGTAGATCACGCTCGACAGGCGGTATGTCAGGCCAAGGATGCGGCCGGCGAGCGTGACCGGTACGGTATAGAAGGTCAGGGCGACCGGGCCTGCGATGGCGCCGACTATGACCTTGTCGGCATGCTGGTGCAACGTCGATGCGATCTTGCTCAGGTAGGCATAGGCGCTGAACGAAGTGAGCGCCTTGCGCACGTCGGGCCGGGGCCAGCGCATTTCCATGTTGATGTCGAAGCTGCGGATCAGCCAGATCAGATAAAGCACGTTGAGGGCCGATACGCTGACGCGTGCAATGATGACGCCGACGATTCCCGCGCCGCCCATGGCCGCCGCCACGGAAGCCAGGTTGACGAGCACGCCGAAGAAAGCTTCGCTCTGTGCGGAGCGGTCGTAGCGCTGCAGGGCCTGGGGCACCACCAGAAGGTAGTTCTGCGCCTGGGTCAGCGCAAAGCCGAGTCCGGCAAGCTGGAAAGAGGTGATTGTTGCCGCCTTCATTTCCGGAGAGACTTCGAAGAAGCGCGCCACCAGCATCTCCGCGGCGAAATAGATGCCGAATGCGCCGAGCAGTCCAAGCACGCCGTAGAACAGGATGCCGAACCAGAAGGTTTCGGCAAACCGCTCCCTGTCGTTCGCGGCGTGATGCTCGGCAAGATACTTGATCGATCCAGCGCTCAGGTTAATGTCGAGCACGCCGAAGTAGCCGATGACGGACCCGACGAGAGTCACGATGCCGAAGCCCTCGACGCCCAGCGAATGGATGAGGAGCGGCACGGTGGCCAGAGCCACCACCATGGGAATGGCGGAGCCGCTCAGGTTCCAGAGAGAGTTACGCAGCAGCATATTGTTGTGTACGCATGATGTAAGTGCGAACCTGGTAGTTCTGCAGGCCCACGGCGATGAACGGCATTGCCATGGTCAGGCCGAACAGCAGCATGGTCCGGAATTCAATGATGGGAGTGCCGATCAGCAAGGTCGGAATCCAGAACAGGAAACCTGCGAATCCTGCGTCGGCCAGCAGGGCGGCCTTGCCGTACAAGTGCTTTCGGAATCGGGCATAGAAGGAAATATAAGCTGCCAGCATGCCGGTGAAGATCAGCAGGCCAACGATGCCGCCTTTGAGAACCAGATGACCGAATCCCGAGTGAACGAAACCCCAGTTTCCTTCGTGGAAAGCAAGGCGCTCGCGGTCGCCGGTAAAGGTGCCCCAGGTGCCCCGCCCGAACAGCCAGTGGCCTTCCATGCTTTGTGCTGCGGCATACAGCTCATAGAAACGGCTGTTCTTGATGCCGCCGCCGCGGGTCGGCGAAATGTCGTAGATCAGGGACGACAGGATGCCCCCGCCCTGGGTCGTGTTGAACTGCAGGCGCTGTTCGAAGAAGGTGCTGGCGACAAGTGACAGGGCAAGTGCGGCCGCGCCGGCGAAGAAGATCTTGCGCTTGCCGGGAAGGCGCAGGAACAGGAAGGCAAACATCAGGCCCATGCCGATCAGCGACGAGCGGCGGAAGGAGAGTGCGACGGCTGCGACTTCCAGCACGATCACGCCGACCAGGAATATACGCGTGAAGACGTTGAGCTTGATGCCGGGGGTGGTCAGAAGCCAGGCTGCACAGAACGCCGCAAGCGCGGCAACGAAGTTGTCGCCGATGTCGAAGAAGAAGATCTTGATGTCAAGGCCTTCGAAGTTGCGGTAGGGATTGGAGGTATCTCCATCGAACAGGAAGTAGCGGACTGCGCCGAAGAGACCGCGGCCGACCGCAAGGATGATGATCATGAACAGCAGCGTCGTGGTATCGCGGTCGTTCTCGAAAGCCAGGATCGCCAAGTACATGAAGGCGAACATGTTGATCACATTGAACATGCCGTTCAGGCTGAGGATCACGTCGAGTTCGATGCCGACCATCAGTCCGATCAGGACGTGTCCGATCATCATGAAGACGAACGCCAGGAAGTACTTGGTCATCTGCGGCGCCAGCTGCGGCCCCTGCGGATTGGCCAGCCTCCTGATCAGCACGGCGATGCCGGCAATGATGAGCACGATGTTGAGCAGGGAGAAGTAGAACAGGCCGACGCCCCGCGAGTAGATGTTCCCGCTGGCGGCATTCAGCTGGCCCCAGGTCGAGTCGGAGAATATGAACAACACGGAGAGAAAGCCGAACACCACATATTTTGGCGCCCTGAACACGAATCCGAAGACGATCGGAATCAGAAGGAAGGCCGCTATCATGTTGATCATGACTTCGGTGGGTGACGTGACTGATGGTGTAATCATGGCTATGCTGGATGTATTTGAGGCTGAGGCGAGGCACCGCACTGGAATGCCCGTCGTTTGCTCGGCACCTTGGCTTCAGGCTCGTGCCGGCAGGCGGGAGAACGGGCGCCGGATCAGGTACAACTCAAATCGATGCTATCGATACTCCGTTTGTTCGCCGTGGAGATCAGGCCTGCGGCAGCATGCTGCCGCAGGAGTCGATCCCGCACTTTGCTATGGTTGTTCATGGCGGGACCGAGGCTTCCTTCGACGGTTTAGGCCTTGTACTCCGCCTGGAACTGCGCGTAGGTTTCCTTGATTCCTTCACCGAGCCGCATACCGGGACGCCAGCCGAGGGAAGTCAGCTTTGCCGTGTTCATCAACTTGCGCGGCGTGCCGTCGGGCTTGCTGGTATCGAATTCGATATCGCCCTGGAATCCGGTCACCTTTCTTATGATTTCTGCAACTTCACGTATTGTGACGTCCTCGCCTGTGCCTACATTGATGTGTGACAACATAGGTGTCGTATGTTGATCGTAGGTACTACGATCGAGTTGCATCACGTGCACGCAGGCGTCGGCCATGTCGTCAACGTAGAGGAACTCGCGGCGCGGCGTGCCGGTGCCCCAGATGGTGACCTTGTCGGCGCCGTTGAGCTTGGCTTCATGGAAGCGCCGGATGAGGGCGGGAATCACATGGCTGTTCTCCGGGTGGTAATTGTCGCCAGGGCCGTAAAGGTTGGTCGGCATGACGCTGCGATAGTCCGTGCCGTACTGGCGGTTGTAGCTTTCGCACATCTTGATGCCGGCGATTTTCGCAATTGCATAGGGCTCGTTGGTCGGTTCCAGCGCGCCGCTCATCAGATATTCCTCGCGAATCGGCTGCTCGGACAGGCGCGGGTAGATGCAGGACGAACCGAGGAACAGCAGTTTCTTCACGCCGGCGCGGTAGGCTTCGTTGATGACATTCGACTGCACCATCAGATTGTCATAGATGAATTCCGCCGGGTAGGTATTGTTGGCATGAATGCCGCCGACGCGCGCGGCTGCCAGGTACACCTCGTCGATCTGGTTCTCCGCGAAGAACCTGCGCACCGCCTGCTGATCGGTCAGTTCGAGTTCGGCATGGGTGCGGGTGATGACGTTCGTATAATCGCGTTTGCGCAAGGTGCGCACGATGGCTGAGCCGACAAGGCCCCGATGTCCTGCGACATAAATACGTTTTTGTAAATTGCTTTTCATGTGCTTCCTCTTGATGGCTGTTCGCGATCGCTTGCCGGGATAATCAATGAATGACGCAACCGGCCTTGCGTGCATTCAAACGTTATAGAAGTGAGATGCGTGGTCGTGCTGCTGGAAGAAATGGTCCTTTCCCGCCACATCCATGTCGGCCCTGACCATTTCCCTGACCAGTTCCTCGAAGCTGACGCTTGGCTTCCATCCAAGCTTCTCCCTCGCCTTGGCGGCATCGCCGAACATGCACTCCACTTCGGTCGGACGGAAGTAGCGCGAGTCGACGCGGACGATGACCTGGTCCTTCGCCAGTCCGGCATGCTGGCCCGGATCGACCACCGTTGCCGTCTCATCGATTCCACTGCCATCCCAGCGCAGCGTCACGCCAAGCTCGGCGGCGGCGGCATTGACGAAGTCGCGCACGCTGTGACGGATGCCGGTGGCGATCACGAAGTCTTCAGGCTTGTCCTGCTGCAGCATGCGCCATTGCATTTCGACATAGTCGCGTGCATGGCCCCAGTCGCGTTCCGCGTTCAGGTTGCCGAGATAGAGGCAGTCCTGGTGGCCGAGGGCGATGCGGGCCAGGCCGCGGGTGATCTTGCGGGTGACGAAGGTTTCGCCCCGCAGCGGCGATTCGTGATTGAACAGGATGCCGCTGCATGCATACATGCCGTAGGCTTCGCGGTAATTCACGGTGATCCAGTGTGCATACAGCTTGGCGATGGCATACGGGCTGCGGGGCTGGAAGGGCGTGGCTTCCGTGGCCGGGTGCGCCGCTTCGCCATACATTTCCGAAGTCGATGCCTGGTAGAAGCGGGTCTTCTTTTCGAGTCCGAGGCGGCGCAGGGTTTCCAGGATGCGCAGCGGACCCAGGGCATCCGAGTTGGCGGTGTATTCCGGCTCTTCGAACGAAACGGCGACGTGGCTTTGCGCCGCCAGGTTGTAGATCTCGTCAGGCTGGGTTTCCTGGATGATGCGCAGCAGCGAGGAGGAATCGGTCATGTCGCCGTGGTACAGGATGAAGCGGCGTTCGCCTTCCTGCGGACCCTGGTAGAGGTGATCGATGCGATCGGTATTGAATTTCGACGTGCGGCGCTTGATGCCGTGCACGATATAACCCTTGCTCAGCAGCAGTTCGGCAAGATAAGCGCCGTCCTGGCCGCTCACGCCGGTAATCAGTGCCACCTTTCGCACCTGCCCGGGACGGGAAGGCACCAGGTGCTCCGGCAATAGTGGGTTGGTGGTCATGGAGTTGTCCTTCGTTGTTGTCATGGCTATCCCGCAATCGCAATCGCCTGGTTGATCTGAGGCAGTGCCGCAGCCAGTTGAATCGTCGGCGCGGAGTGAATGAAAGGAAGATTGCGCAGGAATGCGCGAAATTCGTTGGAAACGCCCGGATGGCGCAATCCGAACTGCACCGTGGCTTGCAGGAAGCCGAGCGTGCTGGCGCAGTCGTAGCGAATGCCTTCGAACTGGCATGCAATGACGCGCTCGTTCTTCAGCAGCAAGTCGATCGCGTCGTTCAGCGTGGCCTTGTTCCTTCCCGCATCTTTGAGCATCCGCAGTTGCTGGAAGATCGAAGGCATCAATACATATCGCCCGATCGCGGCAAGCGTGGAAGGCGCGTGCACTGGCGCCGGGTTGGTGACGATCTGCCGTACTTCAATCGTGCGCTCCGCCACGCTGCTGCCGGCAATGACCGCATGTTCATCGCTGTACTCGCGGGCAATGGTCTCGACGCCGATAACGCTTGTGCCGTATGACGCATGCACGCCGAGCAGCTGCTTCAGTGCCGGCGTCTCGGCGTCGACCAGATCGGCCGGGTGGATCACGGCGAAGGGATCGTTGCCGATGATGTCTTCGGTGCAGAGCAGGGCATCGATAGGTTCGCGCGAATCGATGCGGATGAAATGAATCTTGGTGCCGGATGGCAGCAGGCTTGTCACCATTGCCTGCATCGCCGAATCATCCTTTCCGGCGACGAAGACCATTTCGGCGACGCCGGCGGCAAGGGCTTCCTCGATGGCGTACTGGAGCAGCGGCTTGTCGACGATCGCCAGCATGTTTCCCGTGCCCGATGCGGACGGAGCCAGGGCTCCGATACCGGCCAGCGGAAACACTGCTTTGTTGATCTTGGTTTGCATGTATTGCTTCTCTAAAAATGGCGTTGTGTTACTGCACGTTCCTGCGCCTCTGGACTTGCATCATTGGTTCCGGACGTGTCCGCAGCCTTGCCGGACGTAGCCGCTGTGACGCATGCCAGTCACTGAAGACGGGGTGCAGCATCATCAGCATGCCGACGCAGGTCAGTGCTGCCAGCATGTCGAATTTCCAGCCAAGAAGATTTGCGCTGTGATAAGGCAACATCAACTGGATTGCTTCTTCGACACCTCCCATGACGAAGACCAAAGCCAGCGTCTTCACTGCGCGGGAAGCCGGACTGCCGGCGAGGCCTGCATAGATCAATGTGCTGAGCAATGCATAGGCGATGAAGCGCAGCAGCTTGTCTTCCGCAATGGAGGAGAGCGCCGTCATTGCCTGCGGAGCCGCATCAAGGACAAGCAGCGTGGTGAACACGATGGATGCGGAGAACAGGCAGCGTTGCTGCGCGGACATCCTGAGAATGCGCTGTGTCGGATATCGGCTTCCGACAGCAAGAGAGCGTTTGCGCATGTGCACCTTTCTGTAGCGTGTATCTGCAATCAGCCAGGCCTGCCGTTGCGACGGTAAAGTCTTGCGCTGGCTGCATCGCGAGGAGTGCATGCAGCCAGGGGCCGGGCATTGGGTCGGGGCGTGCGTTAGTAGGCGTTCTTTCCGGTCCAACCCTTGAATGCGGTCCAGATGATGATGCGGACGTCCATCCACAGCGACCAGTGCTGGATGTAGTGCAGGTCGTATTCCACGCGTCTTGCCATCTTGTCGACGGTGTCGGTTTCGCCGCGATGCCCGTGGATCTGCGCCCATCCGGTGATTCCTGGCTTGACGCGATGGCGAAGCATGTAGGTCTCGAGCAGGTCCTTGTACATCTCGTTGTGCTGCAGGGCGTGCGGCCGTGGCCCAACGACCGACATGTCTCCCAGCAGCACATTGATGAATTGCGGAAGTTCATCCAGGCTGGTGCGGCGCAGGAAACCGCCGATCGGGGTGATGCGCGAATCGTTCTTGGTCGCCTGGGTCACGACGTGGTGTTCCTGGTGGACTTTCATCGACCGGAACTTGTACACGTTGAATGGTTTTCCATTCAGGCCCAGGCGCGGCTGCCGGAACAGGATGGGGCCGGGCGAGCTGCGCTTGATCATGACCGCGATGACGATGAACAGCGGCAGCAGCAGGATCAGCGCAACCAGCGCAAACGTGCGGTCGAAGATATCCTTGACAATGCCGTTGACGCCGCTGGAGATGGGCTGGTTAAGGTCCACCACCGGCAGTCCGAGGAAATTGCCCATCTTGTTGCCCAGCATCTGCAGACCGAGGATATCTGGAACCCAGCGGATGTCGACCAGCGTATTGCGCAGCTGGTATTGCAGTTCCTGCAGCCGCGGCGACGCCATCAGTGGCAGCGTGATCCAGATTTCATGAATATGATTGCTCACGACGTAATCGTGAATTTCCTGCGTGCTCTGGATCCGCACTACGCTCGGGTCGATGAGCTTGTCGGCATCTTCCGGATCCGCGCAGACTGCCTTGACGTCATAACCGGTCCAGTCCTGCTGCAGCGCGCGCTTGTGCATTTCGCGTCCGGTGCTGCCATAACCGACGATCACGACTCGCTTGTTGTTGAGCCCCTTGGCACGCATGTAGCGCAACACGAAATAGACGGCGAAGCGGAACAGCACGAGCGCGGTGACGCCGATGGCATACCAGTAGAACATCCACAGACGGGACAGATTGCCCACGTGGTGGATCAGGAAGCTGAAGAACAGTCCGATCAGCAGCACCACTCCCCATGCGGCGCCGAGGCGGATGAACATGTCAGGCAGTGAGCGCCCGCGCCAGGAGACGTACAGTTCGAATTGAGGGAACAGCAGGAAGGCCAGCGCGCTGCAGAAATGCAGCATTACGGTATGGATGGGCGGCGTCTCCGCGAGCGGAATATGAAAATGCAGCAGCGCCGCGACGGCACCCGCGAGTTCGAGGACAAGGATGTCCATCAATCGCATGGAAAACTCCAGCCGGGAAGAATTTGTGATGATCAGGTCTCGCATGGCATGTCTGTCAAAGGTTCATCGGTTGCAAGAAGCTCAAAGCAGGTTCCGGGCCTTGCGTTAAACTGGTCTGGCCGCAGCGCGGATTTGCTTTAAGGATCTTTCTTCTCGGTAAAAAATCGTTCGAAAGATTCGTTTCAGCGGTAGGGTTGTATTACCTTTTAAGCAATAGTAATCATTAAAGTAGAGTGAAAACCGTTAAGTAATCTTTGCTTGCGTGGGCTCAAAGAGACGGTTGCCATTGGTCAAAATTGCTGTTGCGCAGTCTCAAAAACACCACAGAGCTGCTTAAAAAATGAGCAAAATTTCCATGGGGAATAAGTCGAAAAATTCGATTTCGACAGCGATGGCGACGATGAAAAATGTCCTGCGGCATGATTTCGTCCGGACAGCCGGATGCGCTATGATCACGGCATGACTACCGAAGAATCCAATCAGCAGACGACCGTGTTCGAGCACATCGGTGGTGCCGACAAAGTGCGCGAACTCGTCGACCGCTTCTATGACCTGATGGACCTCGAGCCCGAATTCGCCGTCATTCGCGCCCTGCATCCCACTCCGCTAGATGGCTCGCGCGACAAGCTGTACTGGTTTCTGTGCGGGTGGCTCGGCGGGCCGGACATGTACATCGAACGCTTTGGCCATCCGAGGTTGCGGGCGCGCCATCTGCCTTATGCAATCGCATCGGTCGAACGAGACCAGTGGATGCGTTGCATGGCGTGGGCAATGCAGGACGTCGGCATCGACGAGGCGCTGCAGGAAAGACTGATGCACTCGTTCTTTCAGACCGCCGACTGGATGCGCAACAAGGCAGGCTGAATTTCCTCGCGGTGCGGCCCGCCATCCCGCACCTTCGTCACCATTTGCTCGAATTGCCATGACCCTCACAGACATCCTGACGGCGGCTGCACTTGTTGCCCTTGCTATCGTCGTTTTGCTCCAGATCCTGATTCTTCTGCGCGCTCGCGGAACCGACATATCGTCGCAGCTCTTTCAGTTGCAGGACGAACTCCAGAAACACCAGCTGCAAACGGGGGAGCGCATCGAACGGGAACTGCGCAATCAGGTGCAGATGACCGCGCAGGGAACGCGCCAGGAACTCGGCGGCAATTTCGCGCAATTCCAGCAGACACTGATGACGCAGTTCACCAATGTCGCCCGCTTGCAGAATGCGCAGATGGACGGTTTTTCCAAACAGTTATCCAAGCTTACCGAAACCAACACCCAACAGTTGGATTCCATGCGGCAGGCAATTGCGCAGCACGCGCAGGCCGCGCGCGAGGAACAGGCCGCTTCCCTCCAGCGCTTCGGCGACACGCTGGGGCAGGGACTGGCGCAATTGACGGAGTCCAACGCGCAGCGCATGGCGGAAGTGCGCGGAACGCTGGAAACCAAGATTCGCGACCTGCAGAACGACAACGGCACCCGCCTGGAGGAAATGCGCAAGACCGTTGATGAAAAGCTGCACGCCACGCTTGAACACCGGCTCGGCGAATCCTTCAAGCTGGTATCGGACCGCCTCGAGAAAGTGCATCAGGGACTGGGAGAGATGCAGCAGCTCGCCATCGGTGTGGGAGACCTCAAGCGCGTGCTCACCAATGTGAAGACGCGCGGCACCTGGGGCGAAGTGCAGCTGGAAATGCTGCTCGAACAGGTGCTCACGCCCGATCAGTATGCAAAGAACGTGGAAACCGTTCCCGGCAGCGGCGAGCGGGTGGAGTTCGCAATCAGGCTGCCGGGCCAGGATGAAGGCACGCGCCCGGTGTGGATGCCGATCGATGCGAAGTTTCCGAAGGAACAGTACGAACGCCTTGCCCATGCGGCCGAGCTTGCCGATGCGGAAGGCGTTGCGGCTGCAGGCCGCGAACTGGAGCGTGCCGTGCGCATCGAGGCAAAGACCATCGCGGAAAAATATCTGTCGCCGCCGCTCACCACCGATTTCGCCATCATGTTCCTTCCCACCGAAGGCTTGTATGCGGAAGTCATCCGCCGTCCCGGCCTCGCCGACGAGCTGCAGCGGGTCTGCCGCATCAGTATTGCGGGACCGTCGACGCTTTCCGCGTTGCTCAACAGCCTGCAGATGGGTTTCCGCACGCTGGCGCTCGAAAAGCGGTCCTCGGAGGTCTGGCAGGTGCTCGGCGCCGTCAAGACCGAATTCGGCAAGTTCGGCGATGTACTCGCCGCCACCAAGACCAGCCTGGAGCGCGCAGCCAAAAACATCGAGCAAGCTGAAACCCGGACCCGGCAAATGACACGCAAGCTGAAGTCGGTGGAAGCCCTGCCCAGCGAAACCGCGCAATTGCTTCTTCGCTCCGAGGCGGCGGATCCGGTCGAGGAATAACGGAGTCATAACACAAGCAGGTGGCTGAATCGAAAATGCCCGGCGTTTCGCCGGGCATTTTCATTGCGACGCGAGCCGCCGTCATCCATTCTCGGTGGCCAGTAGTAGGGCAAGGCTCAATGCAATAAGCCCCGACAAGCCCCAACCAGCCGAGGTGCAACGTATCGTTTTTCCGGCATGGAACAGGGCAGCGAACCCTGACCAGCATGTCAAGTCTGTAATTTGTGATAACTTCGCTGCGTTAATGGTCGTATTGTTAGCAGGCATCACCCTTTTCCGACTCGAATCTTGTTATCCACTCTATGGAAATAGCGCTACTACTAGGCCTGATTATTCTCAATGGCGTCTTTGCCATGTCTGAAATTGCGCTCGTGACCGCGCGCAGGGCGCGTCTGCAACGCCTGGCGGAAGCCGGCGATACGGCAGCCTCGGCGGCGATCCAGCTTGGCGACGATCCGAATCGCTTCCTTTCCACGGTGCAGATCGGCATTACGTCGATAGGCGTGCTCAACGGTATCGTCGGCGAGGCGACTCTTGCCCAGCCGTTCAGCGAATGGCTGGCCGGAATGGGAGTGCAGGCACCCGCCAACCAGTACGTGGCGACCGGCCTAGTCGTCATCAGCATTACTTATTTCACCATCGTGCTCGGCGAACTCGTGCCTAAGCGCCTCGGGCAGATAAGCCCCGAAGCGATTGCCCGGCTCGTGGCAAGGCCAATGCTCCTGCTGGCCGCATTGACCAAGCCTTTCGTGAAGCTCCTGTCCGGCTCCACGCAGCTTGTGCTGCGCACCTTTGGCGTAAAGGAAAGCACCGAGCCCAGCGTGACCCAGGAGGAGATCAACCTGATGCTGGCGGAAGGTTCGAGCGCGGGCGTCATCGAGCATCATGAACACCAGATGGTGCGCAATGTATTCCGCCTCGACGACAGGCAGATTGCTTCGCTCATGGTGCCACGCAGCGACATCGTGTATTTCGATGTCAACGACACGCTGGAAGAGAACCTGGGGCGTTTCGAGAGCAGCGATCATTCGCGCTTTCCCGTCGTGCGCGGCGGCTGGGGCGAGGTACTCGGCGTAGCCAATGCGCGCCAGCTGCTGGCGCAGACGCTGCGCGGCGAAAAGCCGACATTGCTTAACAACCTTCAGCCGGCGGTATTCGTGCCCGAATCGCTGACCGGCATGGAGTTGCTGGAAAATTTCAAGAACTCGGGCGTGCAGCTTGCCTTCGTGATCGACGAGTACGGCGAAGTGCAGGGCATCGTCACCCTGCAGGATGTCATGGAAGCGATCACGGGCGAGTTCAAGACGCACCGCGCCGAAGATGCGTGGGCGGTGCAGCGCGAGGATGGCTCCTGGCTGCTGGACGGCCTGATCCCTGTGCCGGAATTGAAGGATCGCCTTGGCTTGAAGGTGGTGCCGGAAGAAGAGCGGGGCCGCTACAACACCTTGAGCGGCATGGTCATGCTCCTGCTCGGCCGCCTGCCGATGACCGGCGACCGCTGCGAATGGGAAGAATGGACCTTCGAGATCGTAGACCTGGATGGCAAGCGCATCGACAAGGTGCTCGCCATTCCGATGCCGATGCCCAAGGCGGAAGATTCGCAGGAAGCAACGCCATCGATGTAAGGCAGCAGGCACCGGATCGAGTCGGTCTTGCTGGTATTGCCTTATTGCGTAAATCATAATTTCTTTCGCGCGTCAAGGCGCACGATTGCTATCGTGTCCGGGAAATGACTGGGGCCGCCTTGTTTGGGCCATAATCTGGCGCAGCGGTCATTCTGTCATCCTCACCACGAAGGATCCCATGGCACATCGCATTTCCAACCCGATGTCGGGCGGATCACGCCAGCCCAGCCGTCACAAGATTGTCAGCGCTTCCGAAGCCGTGCGCCTGATCCATGACGGCGATACCATCGCCACCGGCGGCTTTGTCGGCATCGGCTTCGCCGAGAATATCGCGGTCGCGCTGGAACAGCGTTTCCTGGAAAGCCTGGAAGCCTCGCCGGCCATGGGTTCTCCGCGCGACCTCACGCTGGTTTATGCCGCCGGCCAGGGCGACGGCAAGGAGCGGGGTCTCAATCACCTCGGGCATGAAGGCCTGCTCAAGCGGGTGATCGGCGGTCATTGGGGGCTGGTGCCGAAGCTGCAGCAGCTTGCCATCGGCAACCGCATCGAAGCCTATAACCTGCCTCAGGGAGTCATTACCCACCTGTTTCGTGATATCGCAGCCGGTAAACCCGGTCTTCTTTCCACAGTCGGGCTGGGAACCTTCGTCGATCCGCGCCACGGCGGCGGCAAGATCAACGCTTCCACCACGGAAGACCTGGTGGAACTGATGACCCTGGGAGGCAAGGAGTATCTGTTCTACAAGGCCATGCCCATCAACGTCGGCATCATCCGCGGTACGACCGCGGACCCCGACGGCAACATCACGATGGAAAAAGAAGCGCTGACGCTGGAGGCCCTGGCCATCGCCATGGCGGCCCACAACTCCGGCGGCATTGTCATCGCGCAGGTCGAGCGCATCGCCGAAAGCGGTTCGCTCAACCCGCGGCAGGTCAAGATTCCCGGCATCCTGGTTGACTGCGTGGTGGTCGCGGAAAAGGCCGAATACCAGATGCAAACCTTCGTCGAACCCTATAGTCCGGCATTCGCCGGCGAGATCCGGGTGCCGATGTCATCCATCCGCCCGATGGACATGAGCGAGCGCAAGATCATCGCGCGCCGGGCGCTGCTGGAAATCAGGCCGAACGACGTGGTCAACCTCGGCATTGGCATGCCGGAGGGTGTGGCCAGCGTCGCTGCGGAGGAAAAGGTGTTGGACCTGGTCACGCTCACCGCCGAGCCCGGCGTGATTGGCGGCATACCGGCGGGAGGCCTGAATTTTGGAGCCGCAACCAATGCCCAAGCCATCATCGACCAGCCTTATCAATTCGATTTCTACGACGGGGGCGGGCTCGACGTCGCCTTTCTCGGACTGGCCCAGGCCGATCGGCGCGGCAATCTCAATGTCAGCAAGTTCGGACCGCGCCTGGCCGGCGCCGGCGGTTTCATCAACATCAGCCAGAATGCAAAGAAGGTGGTATTCGTCGGGACCTTCACCGCCGGCGGCCTGGAGGTCGCGCTTGCCGACGGCCGGCTGAGCATACGGCGGGAAGGCGACGCGGCGAAATTCGTCGAGGAAGTCGAGCATCGCACCTTCAGCGGCGACTATGCGCTGCTGCGCGGGCAGACGGTGCTCTACATCACTGAACGCTGCGTGTTCCGCCTGGTCGAGGCCGGCCTGGAAGTGATTGAGATTGCGCCGGGAATCGACCTCGAGCGCGACGTGTTGTCCCGGATGCGGTTCCGGCCGGTAGTCAGTCCCGAACTCAAGCTGATGGATGCGCGCATCTTCCAGCCGGCGTCGATGGGATTGCGCAACGACATTCTCTACCTGCCGCTCCAGCAGCGCCTGACTCATGACCGCAAGCGTAATGTTTTCTTCGTCAATTTCGAGGGCTTTGAAGTGCGCAACGTCAGCGACATCGAAGCAATCCGCAGCGAGGTGGCGGCGATGCTCGAGCCCCTCGGTAGGAAAGTCCCCGCGGTGGTCAATTACGACAACTTCGCGATTTCGCCGGAACTGCTCGATATTTATGTGGACATGGTGCAGGACCTGGCGGAACGCTACTACAGCTGTGTCACGCGTTATACCAGCAGTGCGTTCATGCGCAGTTATTTCGGCAGCGCATTCCGGCGGCATCGCGCCGAATCCTCGCTCTATGCGAGCAGCGAGGAAGCGTTTTCACGCTTGGCAAGGGAGCCTTCCTGATCTGCCTTGCCCACGCTTTGAGGGCGTCGGGGCGGCGATGATCTGGGATGGGAAGGGAGGCCGGCCGTCGCTCAGCCCCCGATATAGGACATTTCCACCTTCTTGACCGGCCGCTGCAGGCCCTCGGTGTTGGCGGTGCGCAGTTCGGAATAGCGGTCGCTCCGGGCGCGCCAGAGATGCGCGACCGCCGTCGATATTTCCTCGTCGCTGCGACCCGCGCGCAGCAGTGCACGTAAGTCGTGTCCGGCGGTGGCGAACAGGCAGGTGTACAGCTTGCCTTCGGTCGACAGCCGCGCGCGCGAACAATCCTGGCAGAACGCACGGGTCACGCTGGAAATCAAGCCGATCTCGCCGCCGCCATCCTTGTAGCGCCAGCGCTCGGCGGTCTCGCCGGTATAGTTGGGCTCGATCTCCTCCAGCGGCATTTCGGCGTTGATGCGCCGCACCACTTCCGAAGAGGGTACGACTTCGTCCATCCTCCAGCCATTGCTGGCGCCGACATCCATGTATTCGATGAAGCGGAGGATGAAAGGAGAGCCCTTGAAGTGGCGTGCCATCGGCAGGATTTCCTGATCGTTCATGCCGCCCTTGACCACCATGTTGATCTTGATGGGCCCGAGGCCGGCCTTGTGCGCGGCATCGATTCCGGCAAGCACGTCGGCGACGGGAAAGTCGACATCGTTCATGCGGCGGAAGGTGGTTTCGTCGAGCGCGTCCAGCGATACCGTGACGCGCCGCAGCCCCGCATCCTTCAGGGCGCGGGCTTTGCGCGCCAGCAGCGATGCATTAGTGGTCAGCGTGAGGTCAAGCGATTCCCCGTCGGGCGTCCGCAAGTCGCCGAGCATCGCAATCAGCTTCTCCACGTTCTTGCGCAGCAGCGGCTCACCGCCGGTCAGGCGGATCTTGCGCACGCCGTGCGCGACGAAGATCTTCGCGACGCGCGTGATTTCCTCGAACGACAGCAGGGATGAGTGCGGCAGGAATGCGTAATCCTTGTCGAATACGTCTTTAGGCATGCAGTACACGCAGCGGAAATTGCAGCGGTCGGTCACGGAGATCCGCAGATCCTGCAGCGGCCGCGCAAGCGCATCCGACAGCAGTCCGGTCGGGGTTTCCAGGGACGTCGGTACGGCCGGCGCCGCATTGAGCAGGCGGTGGTCGGCAAGGGGAATGATTCGCTCTGCCATGTCTCGGTGGATTTCGCTGAATTTCGCCTGGTGCACGCGCGATATTGCGCTAGTGCAGATAAGATACCACGAGCCCGGCCACGGCACAGGCCCCGATCAGCGGGATGGTGCCGATCTTGTAGCGGAACAGCGCGATGCCCGCCGCCAATGCGATGGCCATCGCGGCGAGATCCCATTCGCCGGCAGGATTTTGCCAGCCGAAGACATGATTCGCGAAGAACACCGCAAGGCTGACGATGACGCCGACCACCGACGCGGAGATCGCAGTCAGTGGCGCGGTCAGCTTCAGGTTGTTACGGGTCGACTCCACTAGCGGTCCGCCGGCAAGGATGAAGATGAATGATGGCAGGAACGTGAAAAACGTAGCCACGCCTGCACCCGCGGCCGCAGACGCAAGTTCATGGCCGGGGCCGAACACCTCCTTCGTCCACCCGCCGATGAAGCCGACGAATGCGACGATCATGATCAGCGGGCCGGGCGTGGTTTCCCCGAGCGCAAGACCGTCGATCATCTGAGGGCCGGTGAGCCATCCGAAAGTATCGACCGCGCCCTGGTAAACATAGGGCAGCACGGCATAGGCACCACCGAAGGTAAGCATGGCGGCCTTGGTGAAAAACCAGGCCATCTGCGTCAGCGTCCCCTGTACGCCGAAGGTCGTGGCCAGCGCGACGCCTGCGGAGAGTGCAAGAGTGATTCCCGCCAGCGCGATCCCGGCCAGACCGATCCATGTAAAGCGGGCGTGCGGCGGCGTGGGCGCGTCATCGTCGATCAATGCAGGCCCGTAGGAGGTATTCCCGACGGATGAATGTCCGCCTCCCATGTCAAATCTATGCGGCGCAGTGCGGCCGCCGATGACACCGATCAATGCGGCTGCCAGCACGATGGCCGGGAACGGCACATCGAACATGGCGATCGCCAGGAATGCGGCGATTGCAATGGCAATCAGGATGGCATTGCGCAGCGTCCGTGTGCCGATGCGCCAGGCTGCGGCAAGCACCACTGCAACGATCGCTGGCTTGATACCGTAGAGAATGCCGGCGACAACCGGGATGTCGCCGAAGGCGATATAGATCCATGACAGCAGGCCGAGCAGCAGCAGCGAAGGCAAAACGAACAGTGCACCGGCAAGAATGCCGCCCGGCGTGCGGTGCAGCAGCCAGCCTATGTAAATTGCAAGCTGGGTCGCCTCCGGCCCGGGCAGCAGCATGCAATAGTTCAACGCGTGCAGAAAGCGGCGTTCGGAAATCCAGCGCCGCTTTTCCACCAAGTCGGTGTGCATGATGGCGATCTGACCTGCAGGGCCGCCAAAACTGATGAAACCCAGTTTGAGCCAGTACCAGAAGGCTTCCTTCAGGCTGATATCGGCCGGCGCCGTGGTAGAAGATGAGTGCATGTCGGATATGTTGGCGGGCATGTTGGTCAGGGCCAGGCGGCTTGAGCGCTTGCGGGACTAAACAAAAGTACGCGATGCCTGTTTTGTCGCGCCGAAGCGCGGGACATGAAAAAGGGAGCTTTCGCTCCCTTTTTCATGTTTCCGGAGCCGCATCAAGCGAGATGCGGACCATCAACCTAGCGCCGGGTTTCGACCTGGGTCAGCGGCTCCTGGGAAACCGGCGGAAGCGGTTTGCGCTCGCGCGGTACTCGGGGCGGGGCGCTGATCGCGGCCGAAGCTTCCTGGGCCGCACGCAGCTTTTCCGGGTCCGTCACGGCCAGGGTCAGTCCTGCCTTTGCCAATACTTCCTGCAGGCGGTCGACTTCCATGGAAACCGGCGCCGTGGTTGCAGGTGCAGGTGCAGGTGCAGGTGCAGGTGCAGGTGCAGGTGCAGGTGCAGGTGCAGCCAGCGGTTCGGCCATGGTTTCCACGGGAACCGTGTCGACCAGAGCGCTTTCGGCCGGCGCTGACTGCGGTGCCACCTCGGATTCCGGTTGCTGCGTCGCCGGCGTCTCGACGGCCGGGGCCATTTCCGAACCCGATTCCGGCGCCATCGGCGCGGCGACAGCCGCCGGCGCCATGGATTCCGGAGCCTCAACCGTTTCCTTCGGCTGCGCTGCTTCGATGGTCTCTCCAGCCGCCACCGGTGCGACTTGCGATAACGAAGGAGCGGCATCGCTCATCGATACCGTCGCGGCATGGGCGTCCGGATGTTCCTGGGAATTCACCATCGAGCCTGTTTCGGGTTCGGTAACTTCCCTGATGGTGGTTACCGTGACTTGCGATGCGACTTCGGT
This sequence comes from Noviherbaspirillum album, assembly GCF_035916955.1. Classification (NCBI taxonomy): domain Bacteria; kingdom Pseudomonadati; phylum Pseudomonadota; class Betaproteobacteria; order Burkholderiales; family Oxalobacteraceae; genus Noviherbaspirillum; species Noviherbaspirillum album. The sequence continues at coordinate 40,171 of NZ_JAWIIV010000024.1, forward strand.
GATTTCCAGTTGAATGCCGTCATTAGCGGCAGCCATGTCGCCGTTAGCGGCTTCACTGCCTACCGCGCTCAACTCGCCGGTTTCACGGTCGCGGCGATTGCGATTGCGGCCTCCGCGGCGGCGGCGGCGGCGGCGCTCCTCGCCTTGTTCGCCAGTGCCTTCGTCGGTGCCCTCGCCATTGAGTGCGATGTCCGTTTCGGTTGCCGCAAATTCGGCTACGGCTACAGGTGCGGCAGCTGTGAAATTGACGTCACTTGCCGCCTGCGACGGGTTCAGCAATTCATCGACTGGCGCTTCCTTGCGTTCCTCGCGCTGACGCTGCTGGCGTTCGCCGCGCTCACGGCGGCCCTGGCCTTCACCACCTTCGCGTGCCTCACGGGGCTCACGCGGTTCGCGTGGCTCACGCTGCTCTCTCGGCTCGCGCTGCTCCCGGGGCTCCTTCGGCTGGCGCGGCTGGCGCGGAACCGGGGCTTCTGCGACAGTTGCTGCAACCTTGGCGGTTTCTTCGCGGCCAGGCGCATCATTGCGACTGACTTCGCGTTCTTCGCCGCGCTCGCGACGGCCATTGCGGCCGCTGCGGTTGCGATTGCGGTTGCCGCGATCGCTGCGTTCGCGGCTCTGCTGCGGTTTTTCTTCAACGACGGGTGCGGGCGCGGGTGCGGGCGCAACCGGCTTCTTGCGGAAGAAACCGAACATGCGGCTGAGAAAGCCTTCTTCCGACGGCGGCAGCACCGGTGCAGGCGCCGGCATGGGAGCGGCGACCGGCTTGCGCTCGACGATGGGAGCTGGCTGGTCCGGCGTAATGCCCTTGACCACGGCTTCCTGGCGCGGCCGCACTTCTTCCTTCTGGCGCTTGCCGTAACTGATGTCGGTATCGGCTTCCTCTGCCATATCGTAGCTGGCATGTGCCTCTTCCAGGCGCGGATCGTCATGCTTGATGCGCTCAAGCTTGTAATGCGGGGTCTCGAGGTGCTTGTTCGGGATAAGAACCACCGAGACACGGTGCCGCGTCTCGATTTTCAGGATCTCGCCGCGCTTTTCATTCAACAGGAATGCAGCAACGTCGACCGGAGCCTGCACATGGATGGCCGCCGAATTTTCCTTCATCGCCTCTTCCTGGATGATGCGCAGCACCTGCAGCGCGGAAGATTCGGTGTCGCGGATATGGCCGGTACCGTTGCAGCGCGGACAGGTGACGTGGCTGCCTTCGGACAGGGAGGGGCGCAGGCGCTGGCGGGACAGTTCCATCAGGCCAAAGCGGGAAATCTTGCCCATCTGGACGCGGGCGCGGTCATAACGCAGCGCATCCTTGAGCCGGGTTTCGACTTCGCGCTGGTTCTTCGCATTCTCCATGTCGATGAAATCGATCACGATCAGGCCGCCGAGATCGCGCAGGCGCAATTGGCGCGCAACTTCGTCGGCGGCTTCGAGATTGGTATGGAGAGCGGTGGTTTCGATGTCGGCGCCGCGGGTTGCGCGTGCCGAGTTGACATCGATGGAGACGAGTGCTTCGGTATGGTCGATGACGATGGCGCCGCCGGAGGGCAGGGGCACGGTGCGGGAATACGCGGTTTCGATCTGGTGTTCGATCTGGAAGCGCGAGAATAGCGGCACGTCGTCGCGGTAGCGCTTGACCCGGTGCACCATGTCGGGCATCACATGGGACATGAACTGCTGGGCCTGCTCGTAGATTTCGTCGGTGTCGATCAGGATTTCACCGATGTCGGGCTGGAAATAGTCGCGGATCGCGCGGATCACCAGCGAGGATTCCTGGTAGATCAGGAATGCGCCTGCGGCGGACTGGCCGGCGCCTTCGATCGCTCGCCACAGCTGCATCAGGTAATTCAAGTCCCACTGCAGTTCCTCGACATTGCGGCCGATACCGGCGGTGCGGGCAATGACGGACATGCCAGTGGGGAGGTCAAGCTTGTCCATGGTTTCGCGCAGTTCCTGCCGGTCTTCGCCTTCGACCCGGCGAGAGACTCCGCCGCCGCGCGGATTGTTGGGCATCAGGACCAGATAGCGGCCGGCGAGGGAGATGAAGGACGTTAGGGCGGCGCCCTTGTTGCCGCGCTCTTCCTTCTCGACCTGGACCATGATTTCCTGGCCTTCGCGCAACGCTTCCTTGATGGAGCAGTTGCGGACGTCGACGCCGTCCTTGAAGTAGCTGCGCGCCACTTCCTTGAAGGGCAGGAAACCGTGGCGTTCTTCTCCGTAATTGACGAAGCAGGCTTCGAGAGAGGGTTCGATGCGGGTAATGACACCCTTGTAGATATTCGATTTGCGCTGTTCGCGGCCCGTCGTCTCGATATCAATGTCGATGAGTTTCTGCCCATCGACAATCGCCACGCGCAGTTCTTCCTGCTGCGTGGCGTTGAACAACATGCGTTTCATTATTTGTGCTCCGTGACTCTCAGGTCATTTTCTAATGCGGCATAGGCGAGGTCGCCCATGCTGCGTGGTACATGGATGTACGCGGGAACGGAGTGCTTGAGGAGGGAATTGCCTTATTGTGCGGGATGCAATCCAGATGATCGTGGTCGCAAATGGGCCGCAGCGGGGCGCGAATGAAGTTGATCCGTCTGCCGGACGCGCTCCTCATCCGCACTGCGCGCATCGAATCCATCGAGCGCAGCGTCAGGCAATGAGCATGTTAATCGAACCAAATAAACCATGAGTTCAAGCAGTATCGGCAAAACGGCGTTCAACTTCACCAACCAGCGAGCATCCCGACAGGGGCATGCTCGCCAGACTTATCCTTAATATTCAAGCATTCATGTCCAGCATCGATGCGCGGTGTCCGGTCACAACAGCGGTGCGACCCCGACTCGCGCAAGGATGATGCATACACATCTTTTCCATCGAATTTGCAACTCGCGGAGGCCGATGGAGACGCCCCTGTGTAGAATGTGCTTTTTATTCTTACACTCGCGCCGATCTGTAACCGGTGCGAAACAATTATATATTCAAAATGAAGGACTTAGCGAGATTTTCTGGGGAGCGTCCAGTTTCCGAACCGCCTCATCCGCATTCCCAGGCCGCCGCTCAAGTCCGTCTGGTGACTATTTCAGACGAAGAAGCCGATCAGCGTATTGATAATTTTCTATTGCGCGTTTGCAAAGGCGTACCCAAAAGCCATATCTACCGGGTGTTACGTTCCGGGGAAGTGCGAGTCAACAAGGGACGGATCGACCAGACCTATCGGCTGAAGGAAGGCGACGTGGTCCGCATTCCGCCGGTACGGGTTGCCGAGAAGCCGGAAAACACCGTACCGGCAGCGGAATTCAATATCCTGCTGGAAGACAACCATCTGCTTGTCATCGACAAGCCGGCTGGAGTGGCGGTGCACGGCGGCTCTGGCGTCAGCTATGGCGTCATCGAGCAATTGCGCGCGTCGAGACCGCAGGCAAAATTCCTGGAGCTCGTTCACCGGCTGGACCGCGAGACATCCGGCATCCTGCTGCTAGCAAAGAAAAGGTCGGCGCTGACCAATTTGCATGAACAGATTCGGGAGGGAGAGATCGACAAGCGCTATCTCGCTCTCGTGCAGGGAGATTGGCAGAATGCGCGCCAGCATATCAAGTTGCCATTGTATAAATACAATACCCCCGACGGCGAACGCAGGGTTCGGGTCCAGGCGGATGGACTTGCCTCCCATACCGTGTTCAACCTGGTGCGCAGGTTCGGCGAGTTTGCGCTGCTCGAGGCGGAGTTGAAGACGGGGCGGACCCACCAGATCCGGGTGCATCTCGCCTCCAGTGGATTTCCCATCGTGGGCGACGACAAGTATGGCGATTTTGCCCTCAATCGCGCCATGCAAAAGGCCGACGGCGGGCGAATCGCGCTGAAGCGCATGTTTCTCCATGCCTACCAGATAACATTCCGGCATCCCGAACATGGGAAGCCGGTCACGCTCAATGCGCCGCTTGCAAGGGAGTGCGAGCAATTTCTGAAAAGCCTTGGCCAGGCAGGCACCTGAAAAAATTTAAAACTTTCCATCAACCACGTCTAACAATGAGCAGTTTGCGCTGCGCCGGAACATGCCTAGAAAGAAATTTGATCTGATTGTTTTTGATTGGGATGGCACATTGATGGATAGCACGGCCACCATCGTGACGTGCATACAGGCGGCGGCGAAAGACCTTGGCTTGCCCGTGCCTGACAATAAGCAAGCTGCTTACGTGATCGGTCTGGGATTGCATGAGGCCATGCAGACGGTGCTGCCGGGACTGGATGCAAAACACTATCCGCACATGGTCGAGCGTTATCGCTTTCATTACCTCACCAAGGACAAGGGATTGACCCTGTTTGACGGTGTACGTGAAATGCTGTCCGATCTGTCCCAACAGGGCTATTTCCTTGCGGTTGCAACCGGCAAGAGCCGGGTTGGACTGAATCGGGCACTCGATGCGGCCAACCTGCTATCGGTATTCGATGCCACCCGCTGCGCGGACGAGACTTTTTCCAAGCCTCACCCCGCGATGCTGCAGGAACTGACGCGGGAACTGGGGCAGGATATGTCCCGTACCGTAATGATCGGCGACACGACGCATGACTTGCAAATGGCGATCAATGCCGGTGCGGCGGGAATCGCCGTGCATTACGGAGCCCATGAAGAGCCGGAGCTGGATGAGTTGTCACAGATTTTTGCGGCGAGTTCTGTTGCTGACCTTCACGCATGGCTTAACGAGAATGCATAATTGCACCATGGATAATCCGAGTATTCCGATCTGCGAATCATCGGTGCTGGAAGAGGGGGGGAAAGGAATTAGATTTCCCGTCATCGCTGGCGGCGGCGCGGGGACCGGCTTCGTGGTCCGCTATGACAGCCGGGTCTACGCCTACCTCAACCGGTGCGCCCATGTGCCGATCGAACTCGACTGGAACGAAGGTGAATTTTTCGATTCCGGCGGCTTGTACCTGATGTGTTCCACCCATGGCGCGCTTTACACTCCGGAGGATGGACGCTGCGCGGGCGGCCCGTGCCGTGGTGGGCGACTCCGTGCCATCACCGTATATGAGAGAAACGGGCAGGTGTACTGGGAGCCCGATGACTATGTAAAACCAACCACGGCTTGAAAAAGCCGTAACGCTGGACAACATCCACAATGAGTGAAAACAACTACGAGCAGCATGGCCAGCAAGGCCCAATTGCGTCGGGCGGTGCCCCGCGCCGGGAAGGATGGGAGCGCGAAGTGCTGGAAAAACTGGCATTCGCTACGCTGGCCGAACAGCGGTCGCGCCGTCGCTGGAACATCTTCTTTCGCTTCATGACCCTGGGCGTGATCGCGCTGGGAATATGGATGACGTTCGGCATGACCAACAAGGAAGACCAAGTCGTCGGCCCGCATACCGCGCTCATCGAGATCGACGGCACGATCGAATCAGGTACCCCCGGTGCGGCGGATGCAGTGATTCCCGCATTGAACCGTGCTTATTCCGACGCCAATGCGGTTGGCATAGTCTTGCGCATCAACAGTCCCGGGGGAAGCCCGGTTCAAGCCGGCATCATCAATGACGAAATCCAGCGCTTGCGCAAGGAATTTCCGAAGAAGCCCCTGTACGTGGTCGTTGATGAAATATGCGCTTCGGGCGGATATTACATCGCGGCAGCGGCTGATAAGATCTTTGTCAACAAGGCAAGCATCGTCGGTTCAATCGGCGTGCTGATGGAAGGCTTTGGCTTCACCGGCCTGATGGACAAGGTCGGCGTAGAGCGGCGCCTGATGACGGCGGGTGAAAATAAGGGCTTCATGGATCCATTCAGCCCGCAGTCCACCAAGCAAAAGACCTTTGCCCAGGACATGCTCAATGAAGTACACCAGCAATTCATCGACGTGGTTCGACAGGGTCGCGGCAATCGCCTGAAGGAAACGCCGGAGACCTTTTCGGGCCTTTTCTGGAGCGGATCGAAGTCGGTCGAAATGGGGCTCGCCGATGGATTCGGAACCGTTGATTCCGTGGCCCGCGACGAATTGAAGGCCGAGGACATCATCGACTATACCCAGCACGAAGGGCTGTCCGAACGGCTGCTGAAGAAATTTGGTGGAGCAGTTGGTACTGCGGTCATGGCATCGATATCGAGCAGTTCGGGCAAGCCCAGCCTGCGTTGAGAAAGTGCAGGGGAGAAGGGGCGCCGTCAGGGGCACTTTTCCCTTGAATCTTCAAGCTCGATGTTTATACTGCACTTGTCCGGTCTCGTTTCGATCCTTCGAATGCATAAGATGTACGCAGCAAGGAAAAACTTTTGAGTCGGACAATCTCCGCCACGTCCGAGACGCGGCTTGAGAGGTGTCGATTCCTCTCTGAACTGCCCGATGGGCATGCAAAACGGCGGCGCAATACCGCCGTTTTGCGCATGTGTGCCCGGCTTTGTACGGGCCGGATTGATACCGCGCTGTGCGGCCGATCCCCGTCATGCTGATCTTCGCTATTCGGCAAGCAGCAGGAAGACAGTCGGTTTCTTGTGAAAGTCGGGCGTCCTGCCTGCTGCAATTTCGCTCTTCCATTTTCCGGCGGTCTGCGTCCTGATTGTTTCCGAGGAGAGGCTAAGATCTGTTGCAACACATACGAGCGTGGATGCATGACAAATGCTGGCAATCGCATCAAGCAGTGCTCCATTACGATAGGGCGTCTCGATGAACAGTTGGGTTTGACGTTCGCTTCGCGACCTGTCCTCAAGCGTCTTCAGTCGCTTTGCCCGCTGTCCCGCGTCGGTCGGAAGATAGCCATTGAAGGCAAAACTCTGTCCATTCAGTCCACTGGACATGACTGCCAGCAGCAGCGATGACGGTCCGACAAGTGGCTTGACCCTGATGCCGGACGCATGCGCAAGACGTACGAGATTCGCGCCGGGATCCGCGACTGCAGGCACGCCGGCTTCGGAAATCAGCCCGGCATCTTCGCCCGCCGCGAGCGGAGCCAGCAGCTCCGGCAACTCCCTTGCTTCGGTGTTGACATTGAGCTCCTTGATGCGGATGTCTTGCAAGGGGCGTGCGAGCGGGTGTGTAAGGCCCACAAGCTTGAGATGCGCGCGGGTAGTCTTTGCATTTTCTGCAATGAAATAAGGCAGTGCTGCGGTAATGGCGCGGACATGCTCGGGAATCACGGCGGCCAGCGGATCGGCGGAAGCGTCATCGTTCAAGCCGAGCGTATTGGGAATCAGGTAGAGGGTTCCGGTCATGGCGATTCGGTAAAGAAGTTTACTCCCGCGTGGCGAAGCATGGTGCAAAGCGCGATCAGCGGCAGGCCGGTCAATGCCGTCGGATCGGTGCTTTCGATTTTTTCAAGCAGGGCAATCCCTAGACCTTCGTTCTTGGCACTGCCCGCGCAATCATAGGGCTGCTCGATTCGCAGGTAGTTATCCAGTTCGTGATCGGGCAGATTCCGGAACTTGACGACGGTACGAACGTTTTCGATTTGCACCACCGACTGCGAATCCGGTATGCGCCCGTCCCAAAGGCACAGTGCAGTATGGAATACGACTTCGCGCCCGCGCATCATGCGCAGTTGCTCCAGTGCGTTCTCATGGCTGCCCGGTTTTCCGATCTGCATGCCATCCAGAGTCGCAACCTGGTCCGACCCGATGACCAGTGCGTCCGGAACCTGCCTTGCTACGGCAGCCGCCTTCAGGCCTGCCAGCCTAAGCGCTGTCGCATCAGGCGTTTCTGCGAGCAGCGGGCTCTCATCTATGTCGGGCGAGATGCACTCGAAGGCCAGATGCAGGCGGGATAACAATTCGCGCCGATACTGCGAGCTTGAGGCAAGGATGAGGCGCGGAAAATGATGATGAACAAGCATGGGTGCGCAGGGAATTCAAGAACAGGCTGGATAAAACCGGTCTAAGGCTTTGACGAATAAGGGAAAAGCCTGTTATTATCGCAGGTTTTCCGGGTTCGTCTTGATATGAATGCCTTGTTAATAGACGCGTTCGAGTTCTGCCGGCTCAAGGAGCAGCGCAACGGCGAGTTTCAGGTCGGTGCATTGCCGCGGCTGGCGGAAGAGTCCGTGGATCGTTCTGGTTCCGTAGCATGGTCATTGCAAGGCGGCAGCAATCTGCATGGTCATCCCCAGATGATACTGTCTGTGTCCGGGAAGGTTCGCCTGCTTTGCCAGCGATGCCTGACTCCGCTGGACTTTGCAATCGAGTCCGGTGCGGTGCTGGTGCTCGCGCCTGACGAGGGCAGTGCAGACGAGATCGACGCATTGCTGTCCGACGAAGAAGTGGAAGTGATAGTCGGAAGCCATGCATTCGACATTCAGCAGCTTGTCGAGGACGAGGCATTGTTGACCATACCTCTCTCGCCAAAGCACGACGCCTGCGAGGGCCAGCAGATGCCTGACGCGACGGCGGAAGTGGTAAAGGAGTCACCGTTCGCGGTGCTCAGGAATTTGAAGAAATAACGTGGCAAAGCGGTACATGATGCACGCCGCCTAACAAGTGCAGCAAAGTTTCCCGGCAAGCAATAGGATGCTGAACGGGATATGTTAAAATTTCAGATCTTAAGGTTTAGGAGTCATCATGGCTGTTCAACAGAACAAAAAATCCCCTTCGAAGCGTGGTATGCATCGTTCGCACGATCACCTGAGCGTTCCGCCGCTGGCTGTTGAGCCGACGACTGGCGAAACACATCTGCGCCACCACATCAGCCCTAACGGCTACTATCGTGGACGCAAGGTCCTCAAGACCAAGAACGACGAGTAATCTCGCTCTTTTTTCGAAGCTAAAGGCGGCGCAGAGAGTTTGACTTGGCGCCGTTTTTTCATATGCTGAACAAGCGCTTCGCGTCATTTTGAATCACGCCAGACCTGGCCCGCTAGGCGGTTAGAGCGCGGTACTGAGTCAAAACAATGACAATAAAAATTTCCATCGATTGCATGGGCGGTGATCATGGCCCATCGGTCACCATTCCCGCGGCGGTTTCATTCGTCAGTCATGAGCAGGATGCAGAGCTCATTCTGGTTGGTCTTGAAGATGTGATCAGGGCCGAGCTGAAAAAACTCAATGCTTCCGCCCACCCGCGCCTCACTGTTGTCCACGCCACGGAAATCGTCGGCATGGATGATCCCATCGAGGTCGCGCTGCGCCGCAAGAAAGATTCCTCCATGCGCGTTGCCGTCACCCTGATCAAGGAGGGCAAGGCAGACGCATGCGTCTCGGCCGGCAATACCGGCGCCCTGATGGCCGTGTCCCGTTACGTGCTCAAGACCATACCCGGGGTCGATCGGCCGGCAATCTGCTTTCCGATGCCAAACCAGAAGGATTCGCCAACCTACATGCTAGACCTGGGGGCCAACGTCGACTGCGAGCCGCAGCACCTGCACCAGTTCGCATTGATGGGATCGGCACTGGTATCTGCGCTCGAGGGCAAGGCCAAGCCAACGGTAGGCCTGTTGAATATCGGCGAAGAGGATATCAAGGGCAACGAAGTCGTCAAGCAGACTGCGGCCCTGTTGCGCGCGGATCATGAAAAGGGCACGCTCAACTTTTACGGCAACGTCGAAGGCAACGATATTTTCGAAGGAACGACCGACATCGTCGTATGCGACGGATTTGTCGGCAATGTCGTCCTCAAGGCATCGGAAGGACTGGGCCGCTTCCTGAAAAATATCGTCAAGAGCGAATTCAAGAGCAATGCCATCAACATGCTCGGCGCCGTGATAGCCCAAGGCGCGCTCAAGTCGATTTCCCAGCGCATGAATCCTTCCCGCTACAATGGTGCAAGCCTGCTCGGCTTGCGCGGTCTTGTGTTCAAGAGCCACGGCGGCGAAGATGCCTATGGCTATGAATGGGCAATCAAGCGGGCTTACGAAGCGGCCCGGCATGATGTACTGTCTCGCATTTCGACAACAATTGCCGAACTGATGCCTCAGCCGAGCGGCGCATCTGCATCCGATGCCGCAGGCGCATCCAATGCACTGATCTAACCGGATAAAAGACCGCATGACCCTCTACAGCAAAATCGCAGGTACGGGCAGCTATCTGCCGCCCAGGCGCGTGACCAATCAGGAGCTTGCAGCCCAATTGGCCGAGCAGGGCATCGAAACCTCGGACGAATGGATCGTCTCGCGCAGTGGCATTTCTGCGAGGCATTACGCTGACAAGGGCGTGATGGCCAGCGATCTGGCGGTCGAGGCCTCGCGTCAGGCAATCGACATGGCTGGCCTGGCGCCCAACGATATCGATCTCATCATTCTCGCCACGTCCACGCCTGATCATTTCGGCGGTTTCCCGAGCACGGCGTGCGTCGTCCAGCGCAAGCTGGGCATCGCCAATGCCTGCGCGGCCGTCGACGTGCAGGCGGTCTGCAGCGGCTTCGTCTATGCAATGTCCATGGCGGACAGTTTCATCCGCTCGGGAACGCACCGCAATGTCCTCGTCATCGGTGCCGAGATCTTCTCGCGCATTCTCGATTTCAAGGACAGAACGACCTGCGTGCTGTTCGGCGACGGCGCCGGTGCCGTGGTGCTGACACCGTCGGCCGAACCCGGCGTGCTTGCGACCAAGTTGCACGCGGACGGCAGCCATGGCGACATTCTCTGCATTCCGGGAAATGTCAGCAACGGCGCGGTGGTGGGCAGCGCGTTCCTGCACATGGATGGCCAGGCGGTCTTCAAGCTTGCCGTCTCCGTGCTGGAAAAGGTCGCCAACGAGGCCTTGAAGGCAGCCGACATGACCGCCGGGCAAATAGACTGGCTCATACCCCATCAGGCCAATATCCGCATCATGCAGGGAACGGCCAAGAAGCTCGGCCTGCCCCTGGAAAAAATGGTGGTCACAGTCGACCAGCATGGCAATACATCGGCAGCGTCGATACCGCTGGCGCTGGACGCTGCGGTGAGAGACGGCCGTGTCAAGCCCGGTCACAACGTCATGATGGAAGGCGTGGGCGGCGGCTTCACCTGGGGTGCGGTTCTCGCACGAATGTAATCACTTTCAAATACTCGCATGACCAAATTCGCTTTTGTTTTTCCGGGCCAGGGTTCTCAGGCTGTCGGCATGCTGAACGGTTTCGCCGGCAATGCTGTAGTTGAACAAACCGTTGCGGAAGCATCCGATGCCCTGCAGTTCGACCTAGGCAAGCTGATCGCCGAAGGCCCGAAGGAAGATCTCGATCTGACGACCAATACGCAGCCCGTCATGCTTACCGCCGCGGTGGCGATGTACCGCGCCTGGATTGCCGCCGGAGGAAAGGTTCCGGCGATCGTCGCAGGTCATAGCCTCGGCGAATACTCGGCGCTGGTCGCCGCCGGCGTGATCGCTTTCCGCGATGCCGTTCCCCTCGTGCGCTATCGCGCGCAGGTCATGCAGGAGGCCGTGCCGGTCGGTCAGGGCGGCATGGCGGCGATTCTGGGCTTGTCCGACAGCGACGTCCGTGCCGCTTGCGAAGAGGCCGCGCAGGGGCAGGTCGTTGAAGCGGTCAACTTCAACGCACCCTCGCAAGTCGTCATCGCCGGACACAAGAGCGCGGTCGAACGCGCATGCGAAGCGGCCAAGGCCAAGGGCGCCAAGCGGGCGCTGCCACTGCCGGTGTCCGCGCCATTCCACTCCTCCCTGTTAAAGCCCGCATCGGACCGCTTGCGCGACTATATGCAAGCGCTTAACTTCTCGGCGCCGCAAATCCCACTGGTTAACAATGTGGATGTGGCCATCGTGAATGATCCGGCGGCGATCAAGGACGCCCTCGTGCGCCAGGCTGCGAGTCCGGTGCGCTGGGTGGAAAGCATTCAGAAGATGGCAACCGAAGGTATAACCCATGTCGTCGAATGCGGCCCTGGAAAGGTCTTGGCCGGACTGACGAAACGTATCAACGGCGATCTGATTGGTGACGCGATCATCGATCAGGCCACTCTCGAAAAAGTGCTGGAGGCGATCAATTGAATTTAAGCAATCAAGTTGCGCTGGTAACCGGTGCATCCCGCGGCATCGGACGTGCTATTGCACTGGAGCTTGCCAGGCAAGGGGCGAAAGTAATCGGTACGGCAACCTCGGAAGCCGGTGCAGCCGCGATCACAGAGTATCTGACTGCCGCGCAAGCCGGTTCGGGAAAGGGCGTCGTGCTCAATGTGACCGATGCCGAGCGCTGCAGTGCCGTCGTCGATGAAGTGCAGAAGGAATTCGGGAGCCTCTCCATCTTGGTCAATAATGCCGGCATTACGCAGGACCAGTTGGCGATGCGGATGAAGGATGAAGAATGGGATGCGGTCATTTCGACCAATCTGACCGCGGTTGGCCGGCTTTCGCGACTGGTGCTTCGCGGCATGATGAAGGCACGCAGCGGCCGCATCATCAATATCACTTCGGTGGTCGGCTCTGCCGGAAATGCGGGGCAGATGAATTATGCGGCCGCCAAGGCCGGTGTCGCAGGCATGAGCCGCGCACTGGCCCGTGAGATCGGCAGCCGCAACATCACGGTCAATTGCATCGCTCCGGGATTCATCGACACCGACATGACGCGCGAGCTCGGGGAGCAGCAAGTTGCGACATTGATGCAGCAGATTCCCCTGGCTCGTTTCGGTCAGCCAGAGGATATCGCTGCAGCCGTTGCCTTCCTTGCTTCGCCGCAAGCCGGCTACATTACCGGCACCACATTGCATGTCAATGGCGGCATGTACATGAGTTAAAAAGAGTATTGAGAGCAATTGGCCGACGTTCGCAGCTTGATCGAAACAAAAGCCAAAAATGAATTTTCGTTGCGCAAACCTGATAAAATGCGCGCACTTTCTGTAACCCACTGGAGGGATAATATGTCCGATATCGAACAACGCGTTAAGAAGATCGTCGCTGAGCAACTTGGCGTCGCTGAAGCAGACATCAAGAACGAATCGTCCTTCGTCGACGATCTCGGCGCCGACTCCCTTGATACCGTTGAGCTTGTGATGGCACTCGAAGACGAATTCGAAATGGAGATCCCGGACGAGCAGGCCGAGAAGATCACCACCGTGCAGCAAGCAATCGATTATGCCAAGGCACACGTCAAGGCTTGATGTCGTTCAGTTTGATTCCAGGAGAACCGCTTGAGCCGCTCACGTGAACGTCGCGTCGTAGTGACCGGCCTCGGCTGTGTTTCCCCCGTTGGCAATAGCATTGCCGATGCGTGGGGAGCGCTTACCGAAGGCAGATCAGGTATTGCGACCATTACTAAATTCGACGCCACGCCTTTCTCAACGCGCTTTGCGGGTGAAGTTAAGGGCTTCAATATCGAGGATTACATTCCCGGTAAGGAAGCGCGCCACATGGATACATTCATCCACTATGGAATGGCCGCGGGTATCCAAGCCATTCAGGATAGTGGACTGACCGTCACCGAGGAGAACGCCGAAAAGATAGGCGTTATTGTCGGATCGGGTATCGGTGGCTTGCCGATGATCGAAGAGACGCACGCCGAATTAACAAATCGCGGACCTCGAAGGATCAGTCCGTTCTTCGTTCCTGCGTCTATCATCAATATGATTTCGGGACATCTGTCGATCAAGTATGGCTTCAAGGGGCCGAATATTGCGATCGTCACTGCCTGTACAACCGGTCTGCACTGCATTGGCGCGGCCGCCCGCATGATTGAATACGGCGACGCCGATGTCATGATTGCCGGTGGTGCCGAATCCACCGTTTCGCCACTCGGCGTCGGCGGCTTTGCGGCCGCACGTGCGCTTTCGGGTCGCAATGATGATCCGGCAACCGCATCGCGACCATGGGACAAGGACCGCGACGGCTTCGTGCTGGGCGAGGGCGCCGGTGTCATGGTTCTTGAAGAGTACGAGCATGCCAAGGCCCGCGGAGCAAAGATATACGCCGAGGTACTAGGGTTCGGCATGAGCGCCGATGCACATCACATGACCGCGCCCCTGGAAGACGGAGACGGTGCACGCCGATGCATGGTGGCCGCATTGTCCAATGCCGGCGTCAATCCCGACCAGGTCGACTATGTGAATGCGCATGGCACTTCGACGCCGCTGGGCGACCTCGCAGAAACGGTTGCCATCAAGCGCGCCCTAGGGGATCACGCCAAGGACGTCGTCGTCAATTCGACCAAATCCATGACGGGCCATTTGCTTGGCGGTGCAGGTGGCCTTGAATCCGTCTTCACGGTACTGGCCATTCATCACCAGATCTCGCCGCCGACCATCAATATCTTCAATCAGGATCCGTCATGCGATCTTGATTACTGCGCAAATACGGCGCGCAGCATGCCGATCAATATCGCCGTCAAAAACTCGTTCGGGTTTGGCGGCACGAACGGCACTTTGGTGTTCGGTAAAGTCTAACGTATCCTCTACATCGGTCTCTTGCATGCTGATATGCGAGAGACCGACTGCTCCCCACCTATTGCCATGTCAATCGCGGTATCGGCAATCGTCAAACCTTCCCGGATTCTCGGTGCGATGATGCTGCTCATGGCATCCCTGACCTCAGCAGTAGGAATTCTTATCGGCCTTGGCATGATTGGCGAACTGGCGAGCTCATTTCGCTTAGCCACCGCTGCATCGATTCTTATCCTCGTATTTTTTGGGTTTTATCATGGCATGCGGAGTCGAAAACCCATACAACTTAGTATCTCCGGCATAGGCCAGATTCGAATTTCAAAGTGGTCCAGCGAGACCCCTTGCAGAGAGTCGAACTGGACGCATGTAGGAATGAACGTCAAGGAAGTCCGGCTTCTTCCTGAATCGACACTTTGGCCACTGCTGCTTCTGCTGCGGCTCGAAGATGCGGATGGAGGGTTGCTCACCGTGCCGGTGTTGCCCGATAGCGTCTCGCGCGATGCTTTCCGGTCGCTCTCGGTGGCATTCAGGTGGATTGCCGCAAATGAAGTGCGATCCAAAGCAAATCCTTGATGGATAAATGGCGGTAAATTTACTGTGCACCACATTGAACGAATTACATTTCTTCCAGTCAACTACACAGGCGCGTGAATGTTGCAATGAAACAAGGGAACGGGGATTGACGACAGAACGCGATATTGATCAACTGCTTGTCGAGCGCGTGCAGCGCGGCGACAAGAAGGCATTCGAGCTTCTGGTAAGCAAATACCAGCGCAAACTCATGCGCTTGGTATCGCGCCTGGTCCGTGATCAGGCAGAAGCCGAGGATGTCGTTCAGGAAGCTTTTATAAAAGCATACCGGGCGCTGCCCCAGTTCAGGGGGGACTCTGCGTTTTACACATGGCTATATCGGATAGGAATCAACACTGCGAAAAATTACCTTGTAACTCAGGGAAGGCGGGCTCCGACATCAACTGAAGCCGATGCTGAAGAAGCGGAAACTTTTGATGACGGAGAGCATCTTAGGGACATCAATACGCCCGAATCGATGTTGGCAACAAAACAGATCGCGGAAACCGTGAATGTTGCAATGGATGCTCTTCCAGATGAGTTGCGCATAGCAATTACATTGCGTGAAATAGAGGGGTTGAGCTACGATGAAATAGCGGAGGCAATGGGGTGTCCCATAGGCACTGTTCGAAGCCGGATTTTCCGCGCTCGCGAAGCCATTGCAGAAAAGTTAAGGCCGCTATTGGGAACTGCGATCGACAAGCGCTGGTAGTAGCAGGGATAAGACAAAAAGTTGGGTACACATGGAAGGTGTGGCGCAGCCTGAACGGGGTAAGAATGGATAGCAAAATAAAGACGCAGGAACAGATTTCGGCGATGGCCGATGGGGAGATTCCTGTTGAGCAGCTTGACGGGTTGTTGGCTTCGCTGCGCGACAAAAATGCACAGGAAGACTGGAAGCTCTATCATCAGATTGGCGACTTGCTGCGCTCGGAAGACATGAATGTCCGATTGAGCGATGATTTTTCCTCACGCATGTCGGCCATGCTGGACGCGGAGCCGACCATCGTTGCTCCTTCGTCGATCACAGGCGCCTTGAAGCCGTCCCATGACGTCAAGGCGCAAGATGTTTCCCGTCCAGCACGGGGTTCAGCCAGACGCTGGGCAGTTCCGGGAATGGCTGCCGCTGCGGCAATGGCGGCCGTGGCATTCGTCGCCACACCTCAACTCATGGTCGCATTCAAGAGTGCGCCGGAAGGCGCGCCGGCATCCGTCGCTTCCGTATCCGTGGCTGGCAACGCGCCAATAGAGATTGCCGGCGGCTCAACTCCTCAGGAAGCCGTCATGGCAACTTCAGAGTCCGGTGAGGTAGTCGTGCGGGATCCTCGTATCGACGATTATCTGTTTGCCCACCAGCGCTACTCGCCATCCGTCTATAGCACTGCGCAATATGCGCGCTCAGCTACCTTTGCAACCGAATCCAACAAATAACCTGTATGCGGCAAACACACGCGTTACTCAAGTTTGTCGTTGCTATTTCGATTCTCTTGACGTTTCCGGCATTTGCCGAAAACGCTGATTCGTTATCCGATAAAAGAGATGCTCAATCCTGGTTGAGGAAAATCCAGTCGGCAGCGCAAACACTCAATTACTCCGGGACCTTCGTCTACCAGCAGGCTAACCAGATGCGGACTTCACGCATCACACATGTACTCGATGGACGAAACGAATTTGAAAAACTTGAAATTCTTGACGGCAAGCCCCGTGAATACATACGCAACAACGATGAAGTGATTTGCTATGTTCCTGATGCAAAAACACTCTTCGTGGAAAAGCGGGTTACCCATGACATATTTCCAGCCATTCTTGCTAATAATGCTGCCGAGCTGACTGAACATTACAATGTTCGAAAACAGGAGAGTGGCCGCATCGCTGGACATGAATGCCAGGCAATATTACTTCAGCCGAAAGACGGCTTGCGCTATGGCTACAAGTTGTGGGCGGAAAAGGGTAGTGGTTTGCTGTTGCGTGCACAGACGCTGAACGAGAAGAATGAAGTCGTCGAACAGATCTCCTTTACTCAACTATCGATAGGCAATGTCGAGAGGAACCGGGTAAAGCCAAGTTACACAAATACTCAGGGATGGAAAATCGAAAATTCCGCCATGAGTCAAGCAAACCTGTCCGGCTGGACGGTAAATGCCCTACCCAAAGGTTTCCGGAAAATTCGGGAAGTGAAGCGGCTGGTCTCCGACAATGCGGTCGGCTCGGGGCCCGCAACCCAACGTGAAGTCTCCCAGATTGTTTTTTCCGACGGGCTCGCGGCGATATCGGTGTTCATTGAGCCGGAATCGCAAAGCCGCACGGAGGGATCTATCCAGCAGGGAGCGACGAATATCGTCGGAAAGCGTCAGGGAGACTTTTGGCTTACTATTGTGGGAGAAGTGCCATCTGCGGCAATAAGGCAGGTGGCCAATTCCATTGAGTTCAAACCGAAATAGCCAGAAAAACAGGATTCCATGAAAACAGTGTTCGTTGCTCGTACTGCACTGCTGAGCATGTTGTTAAGCCTTGCCGGCGTGGCAATTCCCGCCTTGTCGGGCTTGACTCCGGCGCAGGCGCAGACCGTCACGGCAACAGCTTTGCCGGACTTCGCCGACCTCGCTGAAAAAACAGGCCCTGCGGTCGTCAATATAAGGACGACCGAGCGCGTCAAACCGGGCCAGGGCGGCACGGGCGTGCCAGGTGCCGAAGACGAGGAAATGCAGGAGTTTTTCCGTAAATTCTTCGGCGTGCCTATGCCACGCCAACCTCAGCCGGAGCGCGCACCCCGCAATGGACGCAAGCAGGGCCCGCAGCAGGAAGAAGAGGTGCCGAGAGGCGTGGGTTCGGGATTCATCATCTCCGCTGACGGATTCGTGCTGACGAACGCGCACGTCGTCGACGGCGCGGACGAGGTTTACGTAACCTTGACCGACAAGCGCGAATTCAAGGCCAAGATCATCGGAGTGGACAAGCGCACGGATGTCGCCGTAGTGAAAATCGAAGGCACCAACCTGCCACGCCTAGCCATCGGCGACCCGAGCAAGCTGCGTGTCGGCGAGTGGGTGATTGCGATCGGCTCACCGTTCGGTCTCGATAACACGGTCACCTCCGGCATCATTTCAGCCAAGGCCCGCGATACGGGAGATTATCTGCCCCTGATTCAGACCGACGTAGCGGTCAATCCCGGTAACTCCGGAGGACCGCTGATCAACCTGCGTGGTGAAGTGGTCGGCATCAATTCGCAGATCTATAGCCGGTCCGGCGGCTATATGGGCATCTCGTTCGCAGTCCCCATCGACGAAGCCATGCGGGTGGCGGAGCAACTGCGCATCAGCGGTCGAGTCACGCGCGGACGGATCGGCGTGCAGATCGGCGAAGTCACCAAGGATGTCGCCGAATCGCTGGGCTTGCAACGCGCACAAGGTGCCCTGATTCAGCGGATTGAACCTGGCGGTCCCGCGGAGAAGGGCGGACTGGAAGCCGGCGACATCATTCTGAAATTCAATGGTACGTCGATTGAAAAATCATCCGACCTGCCGCGTGTCGTCGGTGCCACCAAGCCTGGAACCCGGTCTTCGCTCACGATCTGGAGAAAAGGCGCGAACAAGGATGTCAACTTGACCGTGGCCGAGCTCGAGCCGGAAAAAGTGGCCAAGAAAGAGGAGCGCAAGCCCAAGCCGGAGCAGGCACCCAACGCACTCGGTCTCGTTGTCAACGACCTGACCGAAGCCCAGAAGAAGGAATTGAAGCTGGATGGCGGCGCGATAGTGGAAGCTGTCGAGGGGGCGGCTGCGCGCGCTGGATTGCGAGCTGGCGATATCATCATGCGGCTGAACAATAATGATGTGAAGGATGCCAAGCAGTTCAACGGCCTCGTGGCAAAACTGGAACCGAAAAAGACGGTTGTCGTGCTGGTGCGTCGAGGCGAAGCTTCCCAATTCGTCCCGATCCGGCCCAACGGACAATAGTGACCCGCGCTCGGGAGCAGGATGCCAAAAAATGCCTGCTCCTCCTGTTCCGCGCAGCTATCGATGTCGCTTGGCGGTCCCATTCTTCCACGGGAGCAGTTATACTGAGTAGAGCTTAATCAGCTGGATACAATCGTTGCTCCCACGCTGCTGCAGTCGAAACAAACGCCACGGCAATGGCAAGCGCAACTGCTATTGCTCCCAGCCACTACCTGATAAGTCGATGTCGTGGTTCACTTCACTTTATATTCCCGTTCATATTGCCATTTGTGTGACGACATGCTCGAGGCGCTCCAGGCCCTCAGCAGCGAATATCCCTTCACCGTGGAAACAATCGACGTCGATGCCGACGAAACGCTGGTAGCGCAATTCGATGAGCGGGTTCCTGTACTTTTCGGCCGGAAGAATGATGAAAGTGCCGTCGAGTTGTGTAATTATTTTCTCAATGAAGCAAAAACGCGCGAATTCCTTACCAACGCGCGCTGACCATGCCATACAGGCCTAGTGCATCGTTTCAGGCGATTTTATGGGCTTTCCCCTTCGAAATCCGGTAAAATGCCGGGCACCGGATATTCTTCTGTCATAAGGCGCTCAACTGGGGGCTTACCCCGCACGGAGCGCCTTTTTTGTGGTTGCATCTTAGTTAATGGACAACATTCGCAATTTTTCCATCATCGCGCACATCGACCATGGTAAATCCACCCTGGCCGATCGCATCATCCAGATCTGCGGGGGGCTGTCGGACCGTGAAATGGAAGCGCAAGTGCTGGATTCGATGGACCTCGAACGTGAGCGTGGCATCACCATCAAGGCGCAGACCGCCGCATTGTCTTACAAGGCGCGAGATGGCAAGACCTATAACCTCAACCTGATCGATACGCCAGGACACGTCGACTTCAGCTACGAAGTCAGCCGTTCCCTGTCGGCCTGCGAAGGCGCGCTGCTCGTGGTCGACGCATCGCAGGGAGTTGAGGCGCAGACCGTTGCCAACTGCTATACGGCGCTCGATCTCGATGTCGAAGTCGTGCCGGTGCTGAACAAGATCGATCTGCCTTCGGCCGATCCCGAGAACGCCATCAGCGAGATCGAGGACGTGATCGGAATCGATGCGAGCGATGCCGTGCGCTGCTCCGCGAAAACCGGACTGGGAGTCGAAGACGTTCTGGAGTCATTGATCGCCAAGGTGCCGCCGCCGAAGGGAGATCCCGAGGCGCCGCTGCAGGCATTGATCATCGATTCTTGGTTCGACAACTATGTTGGCGTCGTCATGCTCGTGCGTATCGTCAATGGACGCCTGCGGCCCAAGGAAAAGATTTCCCTGATGGCGACCGGCGCACAGTATCTGACCGAGAGCATCGGCGTTTTCACGCCGAAATCGCAGGCCAGGGAATCCTTGTCGGCTGGCCAGGTCGGCTTTGTCATCGCGGGCATCAAGGAACTCAAGGCTGCACGCGTCGGCGACACGATCACTCTCGCAAGCAAGCCTGCGCCGGCCGCTTTGCCCGGCTTCAAGGAGGTTCAGCCCCAGGTCTTTGCCGGCCTGTTCCCGGTCGAGGCAAATCAGTATGACGCGCTGCGGGATTCGCTCGAAAAACTCAAGCTCAACGATGCGGCATTGCAGTATGAACCCGAGGTATCCCAAGCGCTGGGATTCGGCTTCCGCTGCGGTTTCCTCGGCCTCCTGCACATGGAAATCGTGCAGGAACGACTTGAGCGCGAATTCGACATGGATCTGATCACCACGGCGCCGACGGTGATCTACGAAGTCGTGCAGCGCGACGGTTCGATCATCATGGTGGACAATCCTTCCAAGATGCCGGACCCGTCCAAGATCGAAGAGGTCCGCGAGCCCATCGTCACTGTCAATTTATACATGCCGCAGGAATATGTCGGCTCCGTCATCACGCTCTGCACCCAGAAGCGGGGCGTGCAGATCAACATGAGCTATCACGGCAAGCAGGTCATGCTGACCTATGAAATGCCGATGGCGGAAATCGTCCTGGATTTCTTTGACAAGCTCAAATCCACATCGCGCGGCTATGCGTCGATGGACTATGAATTCAAGGAGTACCGTGCTGCCGATGTGGTGAAGGTCGACATGCTCATCAATAGCGAGAAGGTCGATGCGCTGGCGATCATCGTGCACCGTGCCAACAGCCAGTACCGCGGCCGCGCGGTGGCGGCGAAGATGCGCGAACTCATCCCGCGCCAGATGTTTGACGTGGCAATTCAAGCCGCAGTCGGCGCAAATATCATTGCGCGCGAAAACGTCAAGGCCATGCGCAAGAACGTGTTGGCGAAATGCTATGGCGGCGATATCTCGCGCAAGCGCAAGCTGCTCGAAAAGCAGAAGGCGGGCAAGAAACGGATGAAACAGGTTGGCTCGGTAGAAGTGCCGCAGGAAGCGTTCTTGGCGATTTTACAAGTGGAAGATAAATGAGTCTGCAATCGATCCTCGGAAATTTTGCATTAATTCTTTTTATTCTGACTATCGCCACCGGGATCATCTGGTTCCTGGATGTTTTCCACTTCTCTCGTTTGCGCCGGGCGAGGGCCAATCAGGCGCTCGCCGAATTCGACGCTCGCCACGCGAAGCTGAAGGCTGACGGTATCAAGGTCGATGACAGCGGACGTCATCGGCTGGAAGCGGAAATGCTCAAGCAGCCGACGTGGATCGAATATTCGGGCAGTTTCTTTCCTGTGATCGCCCTGGTATTTTTCCTCAGGTCGTTCCTGTACGAGCCGTTCAAGATTCCGTCGAGTTCCATGGTGCCGACCCTTATGATCGGCGACCTCATTCTAGTGAACAAGTACACCTACGGGATTCGGCTGCCCATCATTAACAAGAAGATCATCCAGTTGAATGATCCGCAGCGTGGCGATGTCATGGTCTTCAAGTTTCCCAAAGACCCGTCTCTTGACTACATCAAGCGTGTCGTGGGTGTGCCGGGTGATAAAATTACCTACAAAAACAAGCGCTTGATCGTCAATGGCAAGGAACTGTCGTACCAGCCGCTGCCGGACTATCTCGATGAGGAGCATCTGACCTACTCCAAGCAATATCTTGAAAACCTGTCCGGCATCACGCACAAAATACTTAACGATGAGCGTGCGCCGGCGTATGTGCAGAATCCCGACCCTTTCCCCATGAATGAGGCATGCAGCTATAACGTCGAAGGATTCACTTGCACAGTCCCTGCTGGACATTACTTCATGATGGGGGATAATCGGGATAACAGTCTCGACAGCCGATATTGGGGTTTCGTGCCTGATCAGTACATCGTGGGCAAGGCGTTCTTTGTCTGGATGAATTTTGGAAACATCAAGCGCATCGGCGGTTTTCAATAAATAAAGACGCAAGGGGAGTGGTGCATGAATACGAGGTTGGCTGCCAAGGCATCTGGCTTGTCTTTGACGGGATTCTTGTTTGTTATCGTTGTCGTAGCTTTACTGGCCGTGCTTGGGTTAAAAATCGTACCGACCGTTGTTGAATATAGTGCAATCAAGAAGGCGATTGCCAACGCCAGGAACACAGGCACAACGGCGCGCGAGATTCAGGATTCTTTCGAGAAACAACGTAGTGCCGGATATATCGAATCAGTAACCGGAAAAGATCTTGAAATTATCAAGACTGCAGAGGGTTTCGATGTCAGCGTGGCGTACGAAAAGCGCATTCCGCTGGTCGGTCCGGCTAGCCTGGTAATTGATTATGTTGCAACTACCGGCCGCTGAGCGACCGGGAAACCTGTACAGTAAGAGGACTTGGGCGACGGAGCGAGATGGATTTCAAGTTATTGCAAGACCGGCTGGGGCACACGTTCAAGGATGCTGCATTACTGCAGCAAGCCCTGACGCATCGCAGCCACAGTAGTGTGCATAACGAGAGGCTGGAATTTCTTGGAGATTCCGTCTTGAACTGCGTCGTCGCGTCGCTTCTGTTCGAACGCTATGCAAAGATCGACGAAGGCGATTTGTCCCGCCTGCGGGCGAATCTGGTGAAGCAGCAATCTCTTTACGAGATTGCGCAACGGCTGGAGTTGTCGCAGTTTCTCCGTCTTGGCGAAGGCGAATTGAAATCCGGCGGCTTCCGGCGGCCATCCATTCTTGCCGATACACTGGAAGCCCTGTTCGGTGCGATTTTTCTCGATGACGGCTTCAATTCCGCGCGTGACGTCATCCGAGCGCTTTACATTCCGATTCTGGATACCGTTGATCCCAAGACTTTGGGCAAGGATGCCAAGACCTTGCTGCAGGAATATCTGCAAGGCAAGAAAATAGCTTTGCCTCAATACAACGTCATCGCTACCCACGGGGCCGCGCATAATCAGGAATTCGAGGTCGAGTGCCTGGTTCCCAAGCTGGATATCCAGGTATTCGGCACCGGCGGCAGCCGCAGGGCGGGAGAGCAGGCCGCGGCCAAGCTGGCGCTGGAGGCGGTTCAGAATGCGCTGCTCAAGAGCACGGGCGCTGCACGCAAGACTCGGCCTCGGGCCTCGCAGTTGAAGCTGGCCGGCATTGCAACTGTTCAGTCCGATGCACCGGGTGTAGCTGGCGCCTCGAGCCAGGTCGGTGAAACCAGCGGGCGCAAGGCTGGCCGGACTTCCGCAAAGGCGGAGGCAAAGGGCGAAATCAAGGCCGAGACGGTTGAAAGCTCGCCGGATTTATCCCAGACACGTCTCGATCTGGATGCGGATCCGGAGACAGATAATGCGGTCGCCGACAAACCTCCCGCACCGCCGGCTTCCGACGAAAAAAGCGCATCTTCCTTGCCCTCCCAATCAAAGACTGCATGACATCCTCAGACGCTGCCTCCGATACCCCCTCCGACTTCCGTTGCGGCTATATCGCCATCGTGGGTCGTCCCAATGTCGGGAAATCCACCCTGATGAACGCCCTGATCGGCGCGAAGGTCAGCATTACATCCCGCAAGGCTCAAACTACGCGGCACCGGATCACCGGAATCCAGACGCATGAGAAGGCCCAGTTCGTCTATATCGATACCCCGGGATTCCAAACTAAGCATTCCAATGCCTTGAACCGCACGCTTAACCGAACGGTCACGACGACGCTTACTGCCGCGGACGTGATTCTCTTCGTCGTCGAAGCCGGGGTGTTCGAGAATGCGGACAAGCAGGTGCTTGCATTGCTTCCGAAGGATGTGCCCTGCATACTGGTCATCAATAAATCGGATCACATCAAGGACAAGGCGATCCTGATGCCCTTTGCCCAGAAGGTTGCTGCCGAGCGCGATTTCGCGCAGGTCGTGCCCGTCTCGGCCAAGCAGCGCTTCCAGTTATCGGTGCTCGAGCAGGAAATCGAGAAATATCTGCCGGCAAATCCTCCCATGTTCGGGCCTGACGACATCACCGATCGCAGCGAAAAATTCCTGGCGGCTGAAATCGTCCGCGAAAAGGTATTCCGTTTCGTTGGAGAAGAGTTGCCCTATACCAGTACCGTGCTGATCGAGAAGTTCGAGCAGGAAGGCAATCTGCGCAGAATTTTTGCCGCCATTCTGGTCGAACGTGACGGGCACAAGGCAATGGTCATCGGCCACAAGGGAGCTAAGCTGAAAGAAATTTCAACGCAGGCCCGCCAGGATATGGAAAAACTGTTCGACGGCCCCATCTATCTTGAAATATGGGTCAAGGTAAAGTCAGGTTGGGCAGATAACGAAGCCGGCCTGCGTGCATACGGATATGAATAGCCGGGCGGGCGCCGATGCCATGGCGCGATTGCCGGCGACAAGAACGCAGATACGCTCGTGCCTCTCACACAAAACGAATCGTCTTCCATCATAGAGCCAGCAGGATCATCCCAGCCAGATCATGCGCAGCAAGCCCGTCCCGCCGGCGGAGCGCCGCGCCGTGGCTCTACGGGAACCGCCAGCCGCAGTCGATTCCAGGAAAAGGAAATCCGTATTGCCGGCCAGCCGGCATTCGTGCTGCACAGCTATCCCTACAAGGAAACCAGCCTCATCGTCGACGTCTTTGCCCGCGACCATGGCCGGGTGGCGCTGGTTGCCAAAGGTGCCAAGCGTCCGCATTCCAAGTTGCGCGGCGTGCTACAGACCTTCCAGCCGCTGTCGGTCGGATGGACCGGCAAGGCCGAGATCAAGACGCTGACGGACGCGGAATGGATAGGCGGTTTATTGCCGCTGGAAAAGTCGGCCCTGCTTTGCGGGTTTTATCTCAATGAACTCCTGCTGAAGCTGCTGGCCCGCGATGATCCGCATCCCGCCCTGTTCGACCACTATGTCGCAACCCTGAATCAGCTCGCGCACGACGAACCGCCTCCCATCGTTTTGCGCAAGTTCGAACGTATTTTGCTGAAAGAAACCGGGGTTGGCGGCGATTTTAGCCTGAGTTCGGAAACAGGAGCGGCCATCGTCGCTGCCGACACCTATGTCGTCGATCCGGAGCAGGGGCCGCGCTCGCCCCGAGCCGACGATACGGCACCCCGGGTCTCGGGCAAGACCCTGCTGGACATGGAGCGGGAAGATTATTCGGACAGCAATACGCAGCTGCAGAGCAAGTTCCTGATGCGTTTCCTGCTGGCGCATCACCTTGGCGGAGCGCCACTCAACACACGGCAAATTCTGTTAGATTTGATGCAATTATAGTTACATCGAGTGCCATGAGCCTTCTCAATCCCCATACGCCTGTCATTGACCTCGGCGTCAACATCGATCACGTCGCGACGTTGCGCAATGCGCGCGGCACAGTCTATCCCGATCCGATACAAGCGGCCCTCCTGGCGGAAGAAGCCGGAGCCGACTGCATCACCTTGCACCTAAGGGAAGATCGCCGCCACATCCGCGATGCCGACGTGGAAGCCATCCGTCCCCAGTTGCGCACCAGGATGAACCTGGAGTCGGCCGTCACCAACGAAATGATCGATTTCGCCTGCCGCATCAAGCCGCATGACGTTTGCCTCGTGCCCGAGCGGCGCAATGAAGTCACCACGGAAGGTGGACTCGATGTGGCAAGGTATTTTGCCGAGGTCCAGGCAGCAGTGCGCCAACTGCAGCGAAGCGGCATCCGCGTGAGCCTGTTCATCGATCCTGATCCGACGCAGATTCGCGCCGCAGCGGAAGCCGGCGCCCCGGTAATTGAAATCCATACCGGCCGCTATGCCGAAGCGACGACCGAGAGTGAAGTCCGGCAGGAGCTGGAACGGGTGCAGCTGTCGGTCCTCGATGGGATGAGGCAGGGCCTGAAGGTCAATGCAGGACATGGCCTGCATTACACCAACGTGCAGGCGATTGCCGCCATCACCGAAATCCAGGAACTGAACATCGGCCATGCGATCGTCGCGCAAGCCGTCTTCATTGGCTGGAAGAACGCGGTCAAGGAAATGAAGGCCATCATGACCGCGGCCCGTCTCGGCATACACAAGAAATGATTTACGGCATCGGGACGGACATCATTCAGATCTCGCGCATCGAAGCGGCGCTCGCTCGCAACGGCGAACGCTTCGCCGAAATAATCCTGGGTCCCCAGGAGCTTGAAAAATATTTCGCCCGCAAGGAAAAGGTTGAAGCGCGCGGCATCCGTTTCCTGGCCACGCGCTTCGCCGCCAAGGAGGCGTTTTCCAAGGCGATCGGCATCGGCATGCGCATGCCAATGACATGGCGCGCCATGCAGACATTGAACGCGCCGGGCGGTAAGCCTGTCGCAGTTACCAGCGGGGCATTGAAGGATTTCATGGAACAGAACGGGTTGACTGCGCAAGTTTCGATTACCGACGAGGCCGACTACGCGGTTGCTTTCGTCATCGTGGAGAAGACATGAGTGGATTGGCAGCAAATGGGGCCTTGGGGCCGGTCATGCTTGATGTGGTCGGCAAGGAATTGACCGACGACGACATTCGCCGCATTCAACATCCGCTGACCGGCGGAGTAATCCTGTTTGCCCGCAATTATGACAACCGCGCGCAACTCACCGCCCTGACGGAAGCCATCCATGCGGCGCGCCCGGGAGTCCTGATTGCAGTGGATCATGAGGGCGGCCGCGTCCAGCGGTTTCGGACGGACGGCTTCAGCCGCCTGCCGGCCATGCGCAGACTGGGCGAAATGTGGGACAGCGATGTGCTGGCGTCCATGAGCGCCGCAACCGATGTGGGCTTCGTGCTCGCTGCCGAATTGCGCGCATGCGGCGTCGACCTGTCGTTTACGCCGGTACTGGACCTGGACTACGGAGAGTCGGGCGTGGTCGGCGACCGTTCCTTTCATCGCGACCCTCGCGTCGTCTGCGCTCTGGCCAAGAGCCTCAATCACGGACTTCTCTTGGCCGGCATGGCCAACTGTGGCAAGCACTTTCCCGGCCACGGCTTCGTCGAGGCCGATTCCCATGTGGACATGCCGGTGGATGAGCGCGACCTCAAGTCCATCCTGGGCGAAGATGCCGCTCCCTACGAGTGGATGGGACTCAGCCTTGCCGCCGTCATGCCTGCACACGTGGTCTATCCGAAAGTTGACAAAAATCCTGCGGGATTTTCGAAGAAGTGGCTTGGTATCCTGCGCAAGGACATGGGTTTCCAGGGCGTGATCTTCAGCGATGACCTCAGCATGGAAGGCGCGAGGGTGGCAGGCAACGTGACCGCCGGCGCCAGAGCTGCGCTGGACGCGGGTTGCGACATGGTATTGATCTGCAATTCGCCGGAAAAGGCTGACGAACTGCTGTCGGACCTGAATCCGAAACGGGATGCCGCGTCGAGGGAATCGGCGATGCGTATTGCTTCCCTGGTTCCGCAAGCCCCGGCGCCGTCATGGGGCGAGCTGCAGCAGGATCCCCGTTACCAGGCTGCGAAAAAGACCGTCCTTTCACTGGGCGATGCATGAAAAAGAAACACTGATGTCCGAAACCGTCGTATCCGCCGCACCCGATCCCGCCGCGCCAGACCCGCGTGCCGTCATGCTGGAAACGGTTGCCAAGCTGCCGCACCTTCCTGGCGTCTATCGTTATTTCGATGCCGAAAACAAGCTGCTGTACGTGGGCAAGGCACGCGATCTGAAGAAGCGGGTATCCAGTTATTTTCAGAAAACCCTTTCCAGCCCGCGCACGGCGATGATGGTGGAACGCATCGCTCGTCTTGAAACCACGGTCACGAGAAGCGAAGCCGAAGCGCTGCTGCTTGAAAACAACCTGATCAAGACGCTGCAGCCCCGCTTCAATATTCTCTTCCGCGACGACAAGTCCTATCCCTACCTGAAAATCACGGCGCAGGATACGCCGCGCATGGCTTACTACCGGGGCTCGGTCGACAAGAAAAACCAGTATTTCGGCCCGTTTCCAAGCGCCTGGGCGGTCAAGGAATCGATGCAGATCCTGCAGAAAGTGTTTCGCATCCGCACCTGCGAGGACACCGTCTTCGCCAACCGTACGCGTCCCTGCCTGCTGCATCAGATCCAGCGCTGCAGCGCACCCTGCGTCGGCGCGATCGGCAAGGAAGACTATGCGCTCGACGTAGAGAATGCTGCGAAATTCCTGCGCGGCAGGCAGACCGAAGTGATGGAAACCCTCGAAACGAAAATGCATGGCTTTGCCGCAGAGCTGAAATTCGAACAGGCCGCCGCCGTGCGCAACCAGATCAGCGCATTGTCCCGGGTGCTGCATCAGCAGACCATGGAAACCGTCGGCGATGCCGATATCGACGTGATTGCGATCGTCGTGCAGGGAGGACGCGCCTGCGTGAACCTGGCAATGGTGCGGGGAGGGCGCCATCTTGGCGACCGCGCCTACTTTCCGACTCATGTCGACGATGCGCTCGCGGCCGCGGAAGGTGTTCCCGAAGTCGAGGTTCTCAAGGCCTTCCTCGCCCAGCACTATATCGACACCTTCATTCCCTCGGTCATCATCTTGAGCGTGGAGCTTGATGAGCCCGAATTGATGATGGCGCTCATGGAACAGTGCGGACACCGTATCACACTGGTATTCCAGCCCCAGGGCCAGCGCCGTCAATGGCTTGAAATGGCGCAGAAGGGCGCCGAGATTGCCCTTGCGCGCCTTCTGTCCGAACAGGGTTCGCAGCAGGCGCGCACGCGGGCGCTGGTCGACGTGCTAGCCATGGATGTGGCCGATCTCGAAAGCCTCCGCATCGAGTGCTTCGACATCAGCCATACGCAAGGAGAGGCGACACAGGCTTCCTGCGTCGTATTCCATCACCATGCGATGCAGAACAGCGAGTACCGCCGCTACAACATCAATGACATCACACCGGGAGACGACTACGCAGCGATGCGCCAGGTATTGTCACGGCGTTATGAAAAGGTGGCCAATGGCGACGGCGTCATGCCGGATATCGTGCTTGTCGACGGCGGCAAGGGCCAGGTCGAAATGGCGCGCCAAGTTTTCAGCGAACTCGGACTCGACATCAGTCTGATCGTCGGCGTAGCCAAGGGGGAAGGGCGCAAGGTGGGGCTTGAAACACTGATCTTCGCCGATGGACGCCCGCCGGCCGAACTGGGCAAGGAATCCGCGGCGCTCATGCTTGTTGCCCAGATACGCGACGAGGCGCACCGTTTCGCCATTACCGGCATGCGGGCCAAGCGCGCGAAGGCGCGGCAGACATCCCGGCTTGAAGAAATCGAAGGCGTTGGCGCAAAGCGCCGCCAAAGGTTGCTCGCGCGCTTCGGCGGATTGCGCGGTGTTGCCAATGCCAGCGTAGAGGAGATCGCTTCCGTGGAAGGCATATCGCGCCAGCTTGCGGAAGAAATCTATAAGCAGCTTCACTGATCTTTTGATCCAGCCTGTACCGTGGCAATTGCAGTGAATGCAATTTCCACGCGATAATCGGGTGAATTCAATGGCACCGACTATGCCCATCAATATCCCGATACTTCTTACCTGGTTGCGCGTTGCGCTTATTCCTCTCGTGGTGGGCGTGTTCTATCTGCCTGATGAATGGCTGTCTCCCGATGCGAAAGCAGTGGCGTCGACCGCGATCTTCATCATTGCCGCCGTCACCGACTGGTTCGACGGCTTCCTCGCGCGCCGCTGGAATGAAACCTCCGCATTCGGTGCATTCCTCGATCCCGTCGCCGACAAGCTCATGGTGGCGGGCGCATTGCTCGTGCTGGTCGAGTTCGATCGCGTGAATGCCGTCGTCGCATTCATCATCATCGGGCGCGAGATCGCGATTTCCGCACTGAGGGAATGGATGGCCCAGCTGGGCGCCTCGAAATCGGTGGCAGTCAGCTCGCTCGGAAAAATCAAGACCATGGCGCAGATGATTGCGATCCCGATGCTCCTGTACAGCGATACGCTGTTCGGCGTCATCGATACGCGCTTGTGGGGTGCATGGCTGCTCGTAATCGCGGCGGTGCTGACCGTCTGGTCAATGTTCTACTATCTGCGCAAGGCCTGGCCCCTGATCAAGGAAAAAGCGGGCCCCGTATTCTGAGACCGGTTGCATGCATCGACGCGGTGCGATGCGTGATGCGCCATGGTGGTCATGCGCCGATGGCGCGCAGGGAGCAAGGGTTGACAAGAATCTTTTATTCTCTATAATGCGTGTCTGTTGTGAATGCGGGAGTAGCTCAGTTGGTAGAGCGCAACCTTGCCAAGGTTGAGGTCGAGAGTTCGAGACTCTTCTCCCGCTCCAGAATCCGAAAGGAAGCTTCTAGCTTCCTTTTTTATTTCATCAGGCGTTGCAGATTTGCCTGGTGAATGCATGCAGTTCATGCGGGAATAGCTCAGTTGGTAGAGCGCAACCTTGCCAAGGTTGAGGTCGAGAGTTCGAGACTCTTTTCCCGCTCCAGTTTCATCGGGTTAGATTGGCATTGTCGATTGAATCCCGCAGCGACGGCACATGGATTCTGCAGTCCAGTGCAAACGCAAATCGCAGTTTGTGGTTACAATACTTCCCCATGGCGGGGTAGCAAAGTGGTTATGCAGCGGCCTGCAAAGCCGTTTACGCCGGTTCGATCCCGACCCCCGCCTCCAGTTTTCCAAAAAGCGCCGCGTGCGCTTTTTTTGTATCTGCAGAAGCCGCCTGCCTTGCCCGAGTGGTGAAATTGGTAGACACAGCGGACTTAAAATCCGCCGCTTACCCGAGAGGGGGCGTACCGGTTCGATTCCGGTCTCGGGCACCATCAAGAAATTCCACCCACCAAGATAAGGCTATCGTGAACAGGAGCGCCTGTTATAAGCAGTCGCTCTGGCAGCAGTTCATGTAGACCCTTTTCCCTCACCCTAGAAAGACTTGAATGCCAGCAAAAACGGCCGGAAAGCATAACCTTCGTCAACGCAAGAAGCTTCGTCTAGGCGAGTTTCAGGAGTTTGGATTCAACGTAACGGCGAAGAGGGCCAAGGAGCTGTCCACTTCGGAGCACCAGCAATTTGTCGATCGTCTTTTCGATGCCTTGATCGAACACGGTTTGCTGTTTGGCGGTGTATTCGAAGATGATCTCAAGGGCTTCGTCGTCGTCAGGGCGCCCCGAGGTTCGGTCACGGAGGCGCAGCGCGATATATTCAAGACATGGCTTGAAACCTGCCATGAACTGAGCGATATTCAGGTCGGTCCTCTAAAGGACGCCTGGTACAGCACTTGATGTAACGTGTCGTACGCTCGCCGTCAGCGGCGAGCGTATCGCCAGGAAGAAGAACAGTTTGCCACCGGGCCGTGTGTCCATTTACTGGTATCCAGGCGAAAGCAGCTTATTGAACAAGATACTGGAGCATCGTCGGACCGGAACGGTATTCCATTATTGGCACCAGCTTCATTAAACCTTTTCACGTCTCTCCCCGATATCTTCGGCGCTTCTCAGCATCCGCGCATCCGTGCGGCACATCCCTCCATCGCTCAGTTCCGTAAGCTATTCACTTCAGCGCAGTCAGTAGATCGTTGTCACTGATGTGTTGTCAGCGCTTCTTGAACCAAAGTTGCAAACAAGCAGGCTTGCAGGACGCGTGATTTGCATGCATGCGGAACACGCCGCCTCCAAGGTAACTCCTACCGACAGGGCCGGGTTCGACGATGGGTCGCTCACCCATTTCCCTCCAATCAAAACGTGGTTTCAGCCTACCGGCGCCAATGGATAAAAAAGCAAATTCCTAAAAGATTATTTTTGAAAAAATAAAAATGCTCCGAATGTATTTTGTTTTTTGAATGTTTTTCAGACTGTTTTGACCACCATGGAAACATGGAAGGCACTACAATCTGCGGCATTCCAAATAGGCATTTCGCCACGACTTTCCATCCAACATTTCCAGGAGAAACTGATGAGCAAGACCGTGTACACCCAAGAGCATGAATGGCTGCGGATCGAGGATAACGGTCAAGTCACGGTAGGCATCACCGACTACGCCCAGGATCACCTGGGTGACCTGGTCTATGTACAGCTTCCCGAGACCGGCAAGGAATATGCAAAAGGCGACGAAGCCGCCGTCATCGAATCCGTGAAGACCGCCGGCGAGATCAACATGCCGGCAAGCGGGACGGTTACCGAAGTCAACGGCGCCCTCGGAGACGAGCCTGGCAAGGTCAATGAGGATGCAATGGGCGAAGGATGGTTCTTCCGTTTCCAGCCTGCGTCCCTCGACGAGATCAATGCCCTGATGGACGAGGCGGGATACAAGGCATACATCGAATCGCTGGGCTGAAGCGCCGGCGCTCGGCAGGCAACATAAGCAAGCATCAGTAGCAGGCAGCAAAGGCGCCGACCATCGAACACTGGCGGCGCAACTGGCAAGACATTCAATTCATTGTGACATTGTGATAGAGGTTAGCATGGCAGAGAATCGGGTCCCGTTCGAGCAGCTGGAGCAGCACGCGGATTTCATAGAGCGGCATATCGGTCCCTCGGACGCCGATCAGCAAACCATGCTGGCCGAACTCGGTTTCGACTCGATGGATGCGTTCATCGGCAAGGTCGTGCCGGAAGCAATCCTGTCGCATGAGCCGCTGGCGCTGGGAGATGCGCGCAGCGAAGCGGAGGTGTTGGACGAACTGAGCCGCATCGCCTCGCAGAACAAGGTATTCAAGTCGTTCATCGGCATGGGGTATTACAACACCCATACCCCGACCGTCATCCTGCGCAACCTGCTGGAAAATCCGGCATGGTACACAGCCTATACGCCGTATCAGCCCGAGATATCGCAAGGCCGGCTTGAAGCCCTGCTCAATTTCCAGACCATGATCTGCGACCTGACCGGGCTAGAGATTGCCAATGCCTCCCTGCTCGACGAAGCCACAGCGGCAGCCGAGGCAATGACCTTCTGCCAGCGCGTCTCCAAGAGCAAGAGCAAGACCTTCTTCGTATCCAGGGAATGCCTGCCGCAAACCATCGACGTGGTCCGTACGCGCGCCGAACCGATCGGCGTGGAAGTGGTGGTCGGCGACCATCGCACCGACCTCGATCAGTGCGATTGCTTCGGCGTGCTGCTGCAGTATCCCGCGGTGGACGGCGACGTCCATGATTACGCCGATACGGTCGCCAAGGCGCATGCGAAGCAGGCGCTGGTAGTCGTTGCCGCCGATCTGCTGGCGCTGACGCTGCTCAAGCCGCCCGGCGAATTCGGGGCCGACGTTGCCGTCGGTTCCGCTCAGCGCTTCGGCGTTCCAATGGGCTATGGCGGACCGCATGCCGCCTACTTCGCGACCCGCGATGCCAACAAGCGCCTGATGCCAGGCCGCGTCGTCGGGGTTTCCATCGACAGCCACGGGAACAAGGCGTATCGCCTCGCGCTGCAGACGCGCGAACAGCACATCCGCCGCGAGAAGGCGACCAGCAACGTCTGCACCGCGCAGGTACTGCTGGCCAACATCGCCGGCATGTACGCAGCCTATCACGGCCCGAAGGCGCTCAAAACCATTGCGCAGCGCGTGCACCGCCTGACTTGCGCATTCGCACACGGTCTGGGCAAGCTGGATTTCCAGGTTTCCACGGCCGCCTACTTCGATACCGTCACGGTGCGAACCGGCGAGCGCACGCAGGCCATCCATGCAGCGGCGCGGACACGCTCCATCAATCTGCGCGAAATCGACGACGCCACGCTCGGCCTGTCCTTCGACGAAACGACCACGCGCTTCGATGTCGAGACGCTCTGGGAAATCTTTGCGGGAGAGGGGAGGGCGATTCCTTCCTTCGCGGCATGCGAGACCGCGGCAGACGACAGGATTCCGGCAGCGCTGAGCCGAACCAGCGAATACCTGACCCATCCGGTCTTCAATACGCATCACTCGGAAACGCAGATGCTGCGCTACCTGCGCAGCCTGAGCGACAAGGACCTGGCGCTCGACCGCACCATGATTCCGCTCGGCTCCTGCACCATGAAGCTCAATGCGACCACCGAAATGATTCCGGTTACCTGGAAGGAATTCGGCGGCATGCATCCTTTCGCACCGCTGGAGCAGGCGCAGGGCTATCAGGCAATGATCCGCGAGCTGGAAGACATGCTGGTCGCCTGCACCGGCTACGACGCCGTGTCGCTGCAGCCGAATGCCGGCTCGCAAGGCGAGTACGCGGGCCTGCTCGCGATCCGTGCTTATCACAAGAGCCGCGGTGAAGCGCATCGCAACATCTGCCTGATTCCCAGTTCCGCCCACGGCACCAATCCGGCCACGGCCCACATGGCCGGCATGCAGGTCGTGGTGGTGCAGTGCGACGAACGCGGCAATGTCGACGTGGCCGACCTGAAGGCAAAGGCAGAAAAGCACGCGGCCGATCTCGCCGCAATCATGATCACTTATCCGTCCACACACGGCGTGTTCGAGGCTGAGGTGCGCGAGATCTGCGATATCGTGCACAAGCACGGCGGCCAGGTCTACATCGACGGCGCCAACATGAATGCGATGGTGGGATTGTGCGCGCCGGGCAAGTTCGGCGGCGACGTATCGCATCTTAACCTGCACAAGACCTTCTGCATTCCGCACGGCGGCGGCGGACCCGGCGTGGGTCCGATCGGCGTCAAGTCGCATCTCGCGCCTTTCCTCCCGGGCCATCATATGCTCGACAAGGCAGGCGATGCGGCGGCACCGGTTTGCGCCGCACCCTGGGGCAGCGCAAGCATCCTGCCGATCAGCTGGACCTACATCAAGCTCATGGGACGCCAGGGCCTGAAGCAGGCCAGCCAGGTCGCCATCCTGAATGCCAACTACATCGCCAAGCACCTCGCGCCGCATTATCCGATCCTGTACGCTGGCGAGAACGGCATCGTGGCCCACGAGTGCATCGTCGATCTGCGTCCGCTGAAAGACACCGGCATCACGGTCGACGATGTGGCCAAGCGCCTGATGGACTTCGGCTTCCATGCACCGACCATGTCCTTCCCGGTGCCCGGCACGCTGATGATCGAGCCGACCGAGAGCGAATCGAAGGAAGAGCTCGACCGCTTCTGCGATGCCATGATCGCCATCCGCGAAGAAATCCGCGCCATCGAGAACGGAGCGGTTACCGCCGACGACAGCGTGCTGCGGCATGCGCCGCACACGGCGATGGATCTGGTCGGCGAGTGGGGCCGTTCCTATACCAGGGAACAGGCCGCGTTCCCGGTGGCGTCGCTGCGCAATAACAAGTACTGGCCGCCGGTCGGGCGCATCGACAATGTGTATGGCGACCGCAACCTGGTCTGCGCCTGCCCGCCGATGTCCGACTACGAATAAGCCGCGCATGCGGACTCCGTCCGCTTCAACGCGGCAATCCACTTGCAGGCAATGACATGGCCATCAGCGCATTCGAGTTGTTCAAGATAGGCATCGGGCCGTCGAGTTCCCACACGGTGGGGCCGATGCGGGCTGCACTGGAGTTCGTCTCGGGTTTGAAGTCCTCGGGAACGTTTGCTTCGGCGGAATCCGTCAAGGCCGAGCTGTATGGTTCGCTCGGCGCGACCGGCAAGGGGCACGGCAGCGATAAGGCCGTGATGCTGGGCCTCGAAGGCGAGGCGCCGGACCTGGTGGATACCGACGCCATTCCCGATCGCCTTGCGGCGATACGTGCCGCAAAACGCATCCGCCTGCTTGGTGAAAAAGAGATTCCGTTCATCGAGCGTGAACACCTGCTGATGTACCGCCGGGAATCCTTGCCGCAGCATCCGAACGGCATGCGATTCACCGCCTTCGACAAGGCTGGCGGAGTGATTGCATCGAAAATCTATTATTCGGTCGGCGGCGGTTTCGTGGTCAATGAAGAAGCGATGGGAGCGGACCGGATCGTGCCGGATACCACTCCGCTCAGGTATCCATTCCATAGCGCGGATGAACTGCTCGCCCTGTGCCAGACGCACGGGCTTTCCATCAGCCAGCTCATGCTGGCCAATGAAACCGCGTGGAGGCCGGAGGAGGAAACCCGCCAGGGTTTGCTTAGCATCTGGCAGGTGATGCAGGATTGCGTGAAGCGCGGGTGCGAGCGCGAAGGCATTTTGCCTGGCGGCCTGCAGGTGCAGCGACGCGCCGCCGAGTTGTACCGCAACCTGTCCAGTCATCCCGAAGCCAGCCTGCGCGATCCGTTGACCACGATGGACTGGGTCAACCTGTATGCGCTGGCCGTCAATGAAGAAAACGCGGGCGGCGGGCGGGTGGTCACGGCGCCTACCAATGGTGCGGCCGGTATCGTTCCGGCGGTGCTGCATTATTACCATCGATTCATACCCGGCGCGGATGACAACGGCGTCGTCCGCTTCCTGCTGACGGCGGCCGCCATCGGCATTCTGTACAAGGAAAATGCGTCCATTTCCGGCGCCGAAGTCGGCTGCCAGGGCGAGGTCGGCGTTGCCTGCTCGATGGCTGCCGGCGCGCTGGCCGAGGTGATGGGCGGTACGCCCGCCCAGGTCGAAAACGCCGCCGAAATCGGCATGGAACACAACCTCGGCCTGACCTGCGACCCGATCGGCGGACTGGTCCAGGTGCCGTGCATCGAACGCAACGCAATGGGCTCCATCAAGGCCATCAACGCGGCGCGCATGGCCTTGCGCGGCAACGGCCATCATTTCGTCTCGCTCGACAAGGTCATCAAGACCATGCGCGAGACGGGCGCCGACATGAAGATCAAATACAAGGAAACCGCGCGCGGCGGTCTTGCGGTCAATGTCATCGAATGCTGATGAATCGCGCTCCCATCATTGGCAATCAATAACGAGAAACATAAAGAACACGAGGAACATGAACAATGGATACCAACACCCAAGCATTGGCGCGTACGCCGCTCTATGACCTGCATCTGGAACTCGGCGCCAAGATGGTGCCTTTCGCGGGCTACGAAATGCCGGTGCAGTATCCGACCGGCGTCCTGAAGGAGCATACGCATACGCGTACCCAGGCCGGCTTGTTCGATGTGTCCCACATGGGGCAGGTGAGGCTGTCCGGCGCGGACGCGGCAGCCGCGCTCGAAACCCTGGTGCCCGTCGACATCATCGACCTGCCGGCCGGCATGCAGCGTTACGGGATGTTCACGAACGAGCGCGGCGGCATCCTGGACGACCTAATGATTTCGAACGGCGGCGATCATCTCTTCGTGGTGGTCAATGCCGCCTGCAAGCAGCAGGATATCGCCCACATGCAAAAGCACCTGGGCGGCCGATGCACCGTCGAACCCCTGAACGACCGCGCATTGCTGGCGCTGCAGGGGCCTGCCGCTGCAACCGTGATGGCGCGGCTCGCGCCGGAGACCGCCGGGATGGTATTCATGAAAACCGGAAAAGTCAGGCTGGCCGGCGCCGAGTGCTTCATCAGCCGCTCCGGTTATACCGGCGAGGACGGCTTCGAGATTTCGGTGCCGGGCGACAAGGCCGAGGAACTTGCGCGCGTGCTGCTGGCGCAGCCGGAAGTCGCGGCCATCGGGCTGGGTGCGCGCGATTCGCTGCGGCTGGAAGCCGGCCTCTGCCTCTACGGACATGACATGGATGAAAACACGACACCGGTCGAGGCCAGTCTGTCCTGGGCGCTGTCAAAATCACGGCGCGCCGATGGCGCCCGTGCCGGCGGTTATCCCGGCGCCGAAGCCATCATGCGTCAGCTGGCCGAAGGCGTCGCCCGCAAGCGCGTAGGTTTGATGGTCAAGGACCGCATGCCGGTGCGCGAAGGCGCGGAACTGGTCGATGCATCGGGACGCAGCATCGGCAAGGTCACCAGCGGCGGCTTCGGACCGACCGTCGGCGCACCGGTTGCGATGGGCTACGTCGAGACCGGCGCCGACAAGATCGGGACCGCGCTGCAAGCCATCGTGCGCGGCAAGCCGGTGCCGGTAGAAGTGGTAAAGACGCCGTTTGCGCCACAACGCTATTACCGTGGCTGACCATGGATAAGGAAACGATGAGCGACACCAAGTCCGGAGACAAGCCCGCCGTCCGGCCGGTTGTAGCGGGCGAAAAGCTGCGAGGCGCGGAAAAAATGGCGCGCATCCCGATCAAGATCGCACCGACGCAGCCGGAGCAGATGCTGCGCAAGCCGAAATGGATACGCGCCGAATTCACCGGCACGCAGGAAGTCAACCGGCTCAAGGCCATCCTGAGGGAAAACAAGCTGCACACCGTGTGCGAAGAGGCCAACTGTCCCAACCTTGGCGAGTGCTTCAAGTCGGGTACGGCTACCTTCATGATCATGGGCGATATCTGTACGCGTCGCTGCCCATTCTGCGACGTCGGGCATGGACGTCCCAATCCGCTCGATCCGGAAGAGCCGGCCAATCTGGCACGCACGGTCCACGACATGGGCCTGCGCTATGTCGTCATTACCTCGGTCGACCGGGACGATCTGCGCGACGGCGGCGCGGCGCATTTCGCGGCATGCATCACGGCCACGCGTGAAATGAGCCCCGGGATTGCCGTCGAGGTATTGGTTCCCGACTTCCGCGGGCGCGTCGATGTTGCCCTGCGAATACTGGAGGCGGCACCGCCGGATGTGTTCAACCATAATCTGGAAACAGTACCGCGCCTGTACAAACAGGCCAGGCCCGGCGCCGATTATCTGGGCTCGCTGCAACTGCTGCAGCGCTTTCGGGAAATGCAGCCGCAGGTTCCCACCAAGTCCGGACTGATGCTCGGCCTTGGCGAAACGCTGGAGGAAGTCGAGCAAGTCATGCGGGACATGCGCGCCCATGATGTCCAGATGCTGACCTTGGGCCAGTATTTGCAGCCGAGCGCGCATCATCTTCCGGTACAGCGCTATGTGACGCCCGCCGAATTCGACGAATTGCGGCGCTTGGGCGAAGACATGGGATTCGCGCACGTGGCATCCGGCCCGATGGTGCGCTCGTCCTATCATGCGGACGAGCAGGCCGGAAAGCTTGGTTCGTAAACCGCGAACCGTTCACAGACCTTGGATAACATATGCCCTTGCGAAACCGCAAGGAGTAGAGGCATCCACGGCCTAATATGAAATCGGTTTCTAAGATCTCTCAAGAATTCCGCCCGCATCGCCAACTTGGTCATGCGGGCGTTTTTTCTACCGGCCTGCTTGATGCGGGGCCACTAAAAGCCCCATGGAAAGTTCCTTCAAAAGTTTCCATAAAGATCTTCCGATTGATCTTGCTCAATCATTCAATTAGGAAATAGAAGCATAATTGCAACATTGAAATTCCATCCGCGGTTCTGTTCTTGATTTCCTTTTAACGAGCAAGTGCGCAGCCATGAAGAAAAAGCTTGAGACTGATGCAGTGATCGAAGACCTGATCGCTGCAGCCTTGGGAGACGAAGCCGGTATCCGGGAACGCCATGTCTGGCGTGAAAGCCTGCGAGGACTGGTACGTCTGGCAAAAGCTGAACAGGTCATGGAAATCAAGGATAGCGTCCGCAAGCTGACCGGGAATATCGAAACGCATGCCGCCCGTCGGCGTGCGAAGGCCGTGCTGATGGCTCAGCAGCTGCACGGCGTGCCGGACGGCGCGCAGCGGCAGTTCGAATTCAAGGACTGATCCGGGATACGGGCCGATTCTATCTAACTTGAATCCTCCCGGAACGAGATTGAAACGGAGGCGGTACAATAGCCGCCACGCCGGAGTCCTACGGGCAACGCGTTCCGGGCATGCCGGATGTCACTGCGATGCATATTGCTTGGCTGCCCTGGCTGCTCCTTCTCCCCGTTTCATTCCTTTTCATGCCCACCATGAAAGTCTATAACCTCAGTTGCGCAATGGGCCATCGTTTCGAAGGATGGTTTTCCTCGGAACAGGACTTCCTGTCGCAGTCGGACGAGCACCGGATTGAGTGCCCGGTCTGCGAGAGCACGGATATTTCGAGGCTTCCATCGGCTCCCCGTCTCAATCTGTCCTCCGCGGCCAGCAAGCCGGACGAAGGACTTGCGGGGTTGGCACAGGCGCAAGCCGCCATGATGGAAATCCTGCAGAAGGTCGTGGCCAACACCGAGGATGTTGGTGAGCGTTTTGTCGAGGAAGCGCGCCGCATTCACTATCACGAGGCGCCCGAGCGGGCCATACGCGGAGTCGCTTCGGTCGCGGAATACGAAGCACTTGCGGACGAAGGTATTGAAGTCCTTCCGCTTCCTGCGGCGCCGAAGCCGACACTCCAGTGACAGTTTCCGCGCCCCGACCGCTGCTTCAGCATGCTCGTAAGCTCTTAGACTAGCGCCAATTAACGCACCCTGCATGACAAGGCACGCCAATGGCGTGCTTTTTTCATGCATCCTTGCTTTTCCTCTCCGCTGTGCGGAATAGAGTTTCATATTATTTGGACATGCAGAAAAAAAGCGCTGTATAATCGTTTTAGAACGGTCGTGCTATTTAGCCGGGCTTAGAAGGACTTACGAGGAGACAGCATGGATTTGAACTACACGGCGGAAGATTTGGCTTTCCGCGATACTGTTCGCGCCTTCCTGGATGCGAACCTGCCAAAAGACCTGCAACAAAAAGTTCTCAATCACAAACGCCTTTCCAAGGAAGATTTCGTCCGCTGGCACAAGATCGTCGCCAAGCAGGGCTGGGTCGGCACCGGCTGGCCGGTCCAGTACGGCGGTACCGGCTGGACGCCGGTCCAGCGCCACATCTGGGAAGAGGAATGCGCCGCCGCCGGAACCCCATCCATCCTGCCCTTCGGCGTGAACATGGTGGCCCCGGTCATCATGGCCTTCGGTAACGAGGCCCAGAAAAATTACTATCTGCCCCGCATTCTGAATTGCGACGATTGGTGGTGCCAGGGGTACTCCGAACCCGGTTCCGGTTCCGACCTTGCATCTCTGAAGACCCGTGCCGAACGCCAGGGCGACCATTACATCGTGAACGGTCAGAAGACCTGGACCACGCTCGCCCAGCACGCGGATATGATTTTCTGCCTGGTCCGCACCGACCCGGCGGTACGCAAGCAGGAAGGCATTTCCTTTCTGCTGATTGACATGAAGACGCCTGGCATCACCGTGCGTCCGATCATCATGCTGGATGAGGAGCATGAAGTGAATGAAGTCTTCTTCGATAACGTGAAGGTTCCGGTGGAGAACCTGATCGGCGAAGAGAACAAGGGCTGGACTTACGCCAAGTATCTGCTTGGCCATGAGCGCACCAACATCGCGGCAGTCGGACGCGCCAAGCGCGAACTCCTGTTCCTGAAGCGACTCGCCGGCAAGCAAATGAAGAGCGGCAGGCCGCTGCTCGACGACCCGATGTTCTCGGCCAAGGTCGCCAGCCTGGAAATCGAAATCATGGCGCTGGAAATGACCGTGCTGCGGGTGCTGTCGCAGGAAAGCGCCAAGCGCGGACCTGGCCCCGAGGCGTCGATGCTCAAGGTGAAGGGCACCGAAGTCCAGCAGATGCTGACCGAACTGATGGTGGAAGCTGTCGGGCCGTATGCAATGCCTTTCGATCCGGCCTATCTCGAAGGCGAGCATGAGCATGCCGTCACGGAAGACGATGATGCCGCGCCGCTCGCGCCTTATTACTTCAACTTCCGCAAGACATCGATCTATGGCGGCTCCAACGAAATTCAGAAGAACATCATCTCCCAGATGATCCTGGGACTGTGAGGCGGACATGGACTTCAATTACACACCAGAGCAGCAACAATTCAAGGATGCCTTGCGCCGTTTCATCGACAAGGATTACACCTTCGAGCATCGCAAGAAAATCATTCATTCGGAACAGGGCGTCTCCGATCAGGCATGGGGCACGCTGGTCGAGCTCGGCATGACTGCGTTGCCGGTTCCGGAAGAGCAAGGCGGCTTCAACGGTTCGGCGGTCGACATGCTGGTCGTGATGCAGGAACTGGGCCGCGGCATCGTGGTGGAGCCGTACTTCGCTACTGTGCTGGGCGCACAATTCCTCAAGCTGGCAGGCGGCCAGGAAACGCTGCTGGAGCAGGTCGCGTCCGGCGAACTGAAGCTTGCTGCCGCACTCGGCGAGAAGCAGGCGCGCCATGACCTGTTCGATATCTCCACGACGGCCAAGGCCGAGAGTGACGGTTATCTGATCAGCGGCACCAAGACAGTGGTGATCCACGGAGGCCAGGCCGGCATGCTGATCGTCTCCGCGCGTTCCGGCGGCGCCCAGCGCGATACCAATGGCATTTCCCTGTTCGTCGTTCCGGCGGATGCAGCCGGCGTCACCCGCCGCGACTATCGCACCATCGACGGCCTGCGCGCGGCCGATATCCGCTTCGACAATGTGCGCGTGCCCGCGAGCGCATTGCTCGGCGGCGCCGGCGCCGGCTGGGATATTCTCGATGCCGCCGCCGACTACGGCGCAACCCTGCTGTGCGCCGAGGCGGTCGGCGCCATGGATGCATTGAACGGCGCGACGCTGGAATACCTGAAGACGCGCCAGCAGTTTGGCGTCCCGATCGGCAAGTTCCAGGCGCTGCAGCATCGCATGGCGGAAATGTTCATGCAGGCGGAGCAGGCGCGTTCGATGGCGACCCTGGCCGCGGTCAAGGTATCGTCGAGCGACGCGGACGAGCGCCGGCGCACGGTATCCGCCGCCAAGGCGCGTGTCGGACAGGCGCTCAAGTATGTCGGCCAGCAAGCCATCCAGCTGCATGGCGGCATGGGCGTCACCGATGAAGTGACTGCGGCGCATCACTTCAAGCGCCTCACGATGATCGACCTGACGCTGGGCGACACCGACCACCACCTGGCCCGCTTCGCGGCGCAGGCGGGGTTCAGGAACGCGGCTTGATCAGGCAAGGGCTCGCAACACCGATAATGGACAGAGGGGATCGAGATGGCGGAATTGAAAAAGTGGTATTTCGAGGACTTTGAAGTCGGCCAAGCTATCGAGGTAGGAACGCGAACGGTGACCGAAGAGGAAATCATCGATTTCGCCTCGAAGTTCGATCCCCAGCCTTTCCATGTCGACAAGGACGCGGCGGAGAAATCCATCTATGGCGGCATCATCGCCAGCGGCTGGCATACCTGCAGCATGATGATGCGCATGCTGGTGGATCACTTCCTGCGCCAGTCGTCGAGCATGGGTTCGCCGGGCGTCGATGAAATCCGCTGGCTCAAGCCGGTGCGCGCCGGCGACACGCTCTCGGTTTCGACGACCATCCTGGAAACCCGGCCGTCGACCAGCAAGCCGGATCGCGGCGTGGTCATGACGCAGTGGCAGGCCAGGAACCAGCATGGGGAACTGGTCGCCACGGTCAAGGGCATGGGCATGTACGGCCGGCGGCCGCAGTAGCAGGGCAGGAAAGCGGGGACGCCGCTTCAATACGACAATAACGGAGACAGCATGCGTGAGATTGCATCGGTAGAGGAATTGAAGAGCCTGATCGGCCAGGAGGTCGCGGTGTCGGACTGGTTCCAGGTATCGCAGGACCGCATCAGGATGTTCGCCGAGGCGACCGGCGACCATCAATGGATCCATCTGGACGAGGAGCGCTGCCGCAAGGAGTCGCCGTTCGGCGGCACCACCATCGCGCACGGTTTCCTCACCTTGTCGCTGCTGCCGATGATCACGGAAAGCGCGATCTCGTTTCCCTCGGCGAAGATGGGCGTCAACTACGGCCTGAACAAGGTCAGGTTTCCCTCGCCGGTGCCGAGTGGCAGCCGGGTGCGTGGTCGCATGGTGCTCAAGGAAGTCGAGGAAATCCCCGGCGGCGTGCAAAATGTCTGGACAGTGACGATAGAGCGCGAAGGCGGCGACAAGCCGGTCTGCGTCGCCGAGTCGGTGTCGAGGCGCTACTGGTAATGTGCCAGGCAGGATAAGAAAGGGCTGCGCATGCAGCCCTTTTTCATTGCGAATGCCCGCCGAAGCTGACGCGGATATTAGAGCGCTTTCGGTCTGACCAGACTGACGATCCCGGCTGCTTTGCCAGCGATACTGCGTTGTGGTCTCCTTGCCATGGCCCCGCCATGTCGCGTCACCACGCCTTGTTTCGCCGGCAAACCATCTCGGCCTCGCCTAGTCCAGTCAGACCGAAAGCACTCTAGCGCTTCTGGTACTGGGTCGAGCCGAACAGCATTTCCTTCGACTTGTCGTCCATCAGCGGCTTGCGCAGGTCGGCAAGGACCTCGACGCCGCGCTTGACCGCCGGACGTTCGCTGATCTCGTCGAACCAGCGCTTCGCGTTCGGAAACTCATCCCAGTCGATACCCTGGTTTTTCCAGGAGCGCAGCCACGGGAAGGTGGCAATGTCGGCAATGGTGTATTCATCACCCGCAAGATAGGCCGTCTTCGCAACCTGGCGGTCGATGACGCCATACAGGCGCTTCGCTTCATTGGTATAGCGGTTGATCGCGTACTCGATCTTTTCCGGCGCATAGATGCGGAAGTGATGCGCCTGGCCGAGCATCGGGCCGACGCCGCCCATCTGGAACATCAGCCACTGCAGGGTGGTGAACTTTTCCCGGTCTGTTGTACCGAGGAACTTGCCTGCCTTGCTCGCCAGGTAGACGAGGATCGCGCCCGATTCGAATACCGACATCGGCTCGCCGTCCGGGCCGTCCG
The DNA here is from genome assembly GCF_035916955.1 of Noviherbaspirillum album. Classification (NCBI taxonomy): domain Bacteria; kingdom Pseudomonadati; phylum Pseudomonadota; class Betaproteobacteria; order Burkholderiales; family Oxalobacteraceae; genus Noviherbaspirillum; species Noviherbaspirillum album. The sequence goes on from NZ_JAWIIV010000024.1 coordinate 84,778, forward strand.
AATCGACAATGGCGGGAATCTTGTTATTGGGGGAGATCGCCAGGAACTCAGGCTTGAACTGGTCGCCCTCGCCGATATTGATGTGGTGAACGCGGTAGGGAAGGCCGCATTCCTCCAGCATGATGTGAACCTTGTGTCCGTTCGGCGTGGCAGTGGAATAAACGTCGATCATGTGAGCTCCGGCAATTGTGCAATTGTTGTTGGACTGTCAAACGCAGCAAGATTATGCAGCGATTCGACAGTCCTTGCAGGAGGCCTACTGTCTGCCGGGCGAACGATCAGGAACGCGTGATCGGCAATTCCTGTTCGCGCGCGGGAATGGCCATGTGCTTGGCCAGTTCCAGCTTGGCGATGGAGTTGCGGTGCACCTCGTCCGGACCGTCGGCGATGCGCAGCGTACGGTTGCCCGCAAACTGGCCGGCCAGCGGGAAGTCGTCGCATACGCCGCCGGCGCCATGGGCCTGAATGGCCCAGTCGAGCACTTTCTGCGTGACGTTCGGCGCCAGCACCTTGATCATCGCGATCTCCGCCTTCGCATGCTTGTTGCCGACGGTATCCATCATGTAGGCAGCCTTCAGCGTCAGCAGGCGCGCGGTGTCGATCATGATGCGCGACTCGGCGATGCGTTCATGCCATACGCTCTGTTCGGAAACCCGCTTGCCGAACGCGACCCGCTCGTTGAGGCGCTTGCACATGTACTCGAGGGCGCGTTCGGCCACGCCGATGGCGCGCATGCAGTGATGGATGCGGCCCGGGCCGAGGCGGCCCTGGGCGATCTCGAAGCCGCGGCCTTCACCCAGCAGGATGTTGGAAGCCGGCACGCGCACGTTTTCGAACAGGATCTCGCAGTGGCCGTGCGGCGCATCGTCATAGCCGAACACCGGCAGCGGGCGCTTGATGGTCACGCCCGGGGTATCGCGCGGCACCAGGATCATCGACTGCTGCGAATGGCGCGGCGCGCTCGGATCGGTCTTGCCCATCAGGATGAAGATCTTGCAGCGCGGATCGCCGGCACCGGAAATCCACCATTTGTGGCCATTGATCACGTAGTCGTCACCATCGCGCTGGATGCGGGTTTCGATATTGGTTGCGTCGGACGATGCCACGCCCGGTTCGGTCATCGCGAACGCGGAACGGATCTCGCCGCGCAGCAGCGGCTCCAGCCACTGGCGCTTGTGCTCCTCGGTGCCGTAGCGCTCGATGGTTTCCATGTTGCCGGTGTCCGGCGCTGCGCAGTTGAAGACTTCCGGCGCCCAGGACACGCGGCCCATGATTTCGCACAGCGGAGCATAGTCGAGGTTGGACAGGCCTTCCGGAGCCCGCGTGGACTTGGGCAGGAACAGGTTCCACAGGCCGGCGGCGCGCGCCTTCGGCTTCAGCTCTTCGATAAGCTGCGTCGGAATCCAGCGGTTGCCTTTCTCGCGGCCGTTGCGGTCGACTTCCTCGTCAAATTCTTTCTCCCTTGGATAAATATGCTCATCCATGAACTTCAGAAGCTTTTCCTGCAGTTCCTTGCAGCGGTCGGAATATTCGAATTCCATGTCGTCTCCTTTGTGGTCTCTCGGTGGTGTCTCTGTGGTGTCTATGTGGTCTCTAGCCGTTGCTGTCTAATACTGGCCGTTATTTCTGGCCCGAGGCGTAAGCCCAGCCCATTTCCGCCATCGGCCTTGCCGCCTGGCCGGATTTGAGCGCCTGTTCGCTCGACGCGGTGCCGTCGACATAGCGCTTCATGATGCCCTGCAGGATGCCAGCAAGGCGGAACATGTTGTAAGCAAGGTAGAAGTTGAAATCGCTGCGGTTGATGGTCTTGCCGGTGCGTTCGCAATACCTGGCGATGTAATCTTCCTCGCTCGGAATGCCGAGCGAGCGGTAATCGATGCCGGCGATGCCGCGGAACTGGCCCGGCGGAATATGCCAGCTCATGCAGTGGTAGGAAAAGTCGGCCAGCGGGTGTCCGAGCGTCGACAGTTCCCAGTCGAGCACCGCGAGAACGCGCGGCTCGGTCGGATGGAAGATCATGTTGTCGAGGCGGTAGTCGCCATGCACGATACTGGTGTCGTCGCCGGGCGGGATATTGTTCGGCAGCCACTCGATCAGGTTATCCATGGCCTCGATCTTTTCCGTTTCCGACGCCTTGTACTGCTTGGTCCAGCGATCGATCTGGCGCATGAAATAATTGCCCGGCTTGCCGTAGTCGGCCAGGCCGATGGCCGCGTAGTCAATGGTATGCAGCTGCGCGATGACCCGGTTCATTTCATCGTAGATCGCGGCACGCTCGCCGTTGCTCATGCCGGGCAGCGACTGGTCCCAGAGCACGCGGCCGTCGACGAAATCCATGATGTAGAAGGCGCGGCCGATCACCGATTCGTCGGTGCACAGGGCGAACTGTCTTGCGGCGGGAAAACCAGCCTTGTTCAGGGCATCCATGACGCGGAATTCGCGGTCAATCGCATGGGCGGAGGCGAGCAGCTTGGCGGCGGGGCCGGGCTTGGTGCGCAGTACGTAGCTTTTTCCGCCGGCCGTCAGCTTGAAGGTGGGGTTCGACTGGCCGCCCTTGAACTGCTCGACCGCGAGTTCTCCGGAGAAGCCTTCGACGTGCTGCCGCATGTATTCCTGCATGGCGCCGATGTCGAACTTCTGACGCTCCGATACCGGACGCGTGCCCATGAATTCTTCAAACATCTTGTCTCCTTTGCGAACAGCGAGAAATAGTTATCGTCTCATTCTACAGCGAAAAGCGTACGATCGTACTATTCTATTTTTTCTGTTTTCGAGGCGCGAAAGAGAGGCTGCGGCGTCAATTCTGGCGCTTGCGCGACTGCAGGTATTGATCCAGCAGGACTTCCATCGTTGTATGGCGCGATTCGCCCTGCAGGCTGGAGACTGCGGAGAAGTTGACGACCCGGACCACCCAGTCCGCCTGGGCCTCGCCGACATCGACGGCATTGATGCAGCCGGCGGTCTGTGCGAGATTGCCGAGGAACAGCCGCTGGTTCGTCAATGCGTACGAGAGAATGGCGCGGTTGACGCCGCCATGCAGCACCATCAGGACCGTATCCCATGACTTGTCGGCGCGCAGGCGGTCGATGCAGGGATGCACTCGATCCATTAGTTCACCTATCGATTCGCCCCCGAGGAAGCGCCGGTCTTCAGGTACGACGCCGTCGAAGGCACCGACGAAAGCTTCGCGCAGGCTGTCATCCGGAATGGCGGACAGCTTGCCGCCGCGCAGTTCGACCAGTTCGGGCCAATGGTCGAGCGCGACCTGCTGTCCGGTCTCGGCGAGAACGCGGGTGGCAGTCTCGACAGTGCGCGGCAGCCCGGAAACGATCACCCGATCGAATTGCAGTTTTTCCCGGGCGAATATCTTGCCGGCGGCGCTTGCCTGCGCCTGTCCCAGTTCATTCAATGGAACCTGCTCCGGAAGAAAGGGTTTGCCCTGGCTGTCGAAGTAAGTGACATTGCCATGCCGCATCAGATAGATGCGGCGCCGCTGATGTTCGCTCATGGTCTCTTCATTCGCTATTTGTAGTTCGGTTTTCGCTTTTCGAAGAAGGCGGTGATGCCTTCGTGCGCGTCGCGATGATGCAGGCTTTCGACGAAATTGCGCTTTTCCGATTCGAAGTGCTGCGACAGGCTGTTGCCGGCAGCCTCCAGTGTCAGGGACTTGATGCGTTCTACCGAGTTCGGCGACAGCTGCGCCAGTTCTTCGGCCCATGCAAGCGCGGCATCGAGCGCGGTGCCGTCGGCAACGAGCCGGTTCACCACGCCAAGCTGGTGCAGGCGTTCGGCGCTGACCGGCTTGCCTTCAAGAAGGATTTCAATGGCAAGCTGGCGCGGCAGCGCCTGCGACAGGAACCAGCTGCCGCCGCCGTCCGGCGTCAAGCCGACTTTCACGTAAGCCATGGTGAATTTAGCCGAGGCTCCCGCAACGATCAGGTCGCATGCCAGCGCGAGCGAAAAGCCGGCGCCTGCGCCCATGCCATCCACAGCGGCGATCACCGGTTTCGGGCAATCCTGGATCGCCTGTATCCAGCCGTGCAGGTTGTCGATCGACTCGGCCTGCACGGAGCGGTCCTTGCTCCGGTTCTCCTGCAGCCGCTTGAGGTTCCCCCCGGAGCAGAAGAAGCCGTCCGCCCCGGTCAGCACCACGGCGCGCACGGAATCGTCGCGTTCGGCCGTATTCAGGGTTTCGATTGCTGCCGCATACATGTCGGGATGCAGCGCGTTTCTGGCGCCGGGATTGGAAATGGTCAGGATCAGCGTGGCGTCCTCGCGTGAGGCTCGAAGTTCGGCAGACATGGCGGCAGGCAGGTGAGTGGTTGAAAGCCCGTCCGGCCGCAAGCGTGTAAACGTGCCGTTGACCCGGGACGGGGCGATGTAGTGACCTCGCTATTATTGCCGAAATGGCGCGGTCGGGTGGAACAGGGGGACTGGCGGGTCCGCGGTCCGGGACGCAGCCTGGCAAGCATGGGCGGTTATGCGGTAAGCTTGCCGATCTCAAAACAACGACACCAAAGGAGACAACCATGCTGAAGCTATGTGGATTTGCCGCGAGCAACTACTACAACAAAGTGAAATTCGCGCTGCTGGAAAAGGGCGTCGACTTCGAAGAAGAACTGGTGTGGCTCGACCGCACACCCGAACTGCTTGCACGTTCCCCGCTCGGCAAGATTCCCTTCATCGAGACCGAACACGGACGGCTATGCGAATCGCAGGTCATCCTCGATTACATTGAATCCACCTATCCGCAGAATGCCTTGCTGCCTGCCGATCCCTATGCCACGGCCAAGGTGCGCGAACTGATTACCTTCATCGAACTGCACCTGGAGCTGGTGGCGCGCGAACTGTATCCGGAGGCATTCTTCGGCGGCAAGGTCACCGACGAAACCAAGGACCGCGTGCAGAAGCTGTTGAAGCGCAATGTCGAAGGCTTCGCCAAGATTGCGAAATTCTCGCCTTACGTTGCCGGCGCCGAGTTCACCATGGCGGACTGCGCGGGCATGGTGCATCTGCCGCTCGTCAGCATGGCATCGAAGATCATCTATGGCGAGGATGCGCTGGCAGGGCTGCCGGTACGCGATTATGTGAAGATGCTGGGCGAGCGGCCGGCGGCACAGCGCGTCAATGCCGACCGCAAGACCAACACGGAAGCGATGGCGGCGCGCAACAAGCGATAGCAGCCGAGGTTCGGTCCATGACGGCGCTGCTGCGCTACAGCGCCGCTTCGTCGCCCCAGAGCTGCTGCATGCTGAAGCGCAGGTTGGCTTGCTGGACCGGCAGCAGTTCTCGTATCGCAAACAGCTCCTTCCCGGTATCGCGCTGTATCGGAAACGATAATGGAGCACCGCGCGGGCCGATGAATGCATGGACGACCGGCGTCGACGCCTCCTTCGCGCGCCGGGTCACGACGCCGATTTCTCCGTTCTGCAGCCGCACGAAACAGCCTGGCGGATAGGTGCCGATTTCCTTGATGAAGTAGGCGGCGAGCATGGCATCGCCCGGTTTGCCGCCGCGGAGAAGCACCTCGCGCAGCGCGGCATTGGGCAGCAGCGTCTTGCGATAGGCGCGTTGCGTCACGCAGGCGCAATACCGGTCCGCCAGGGAGACGATCTTGGCGTTCTGCGGCACGTCGGCCATCGTCTTGCCGTGAGGGTAGCCGCTGCCATCATCGTTTTCATGATGCAGGGCGACGTAGTCCAGCCATTCGCGCTGCGTGATGCCTGCCTGCACAAGCTGGTCGACGCTAGTCTGCACATGCGCCTTGATGCACTGCTGTTCCGGTTCCGACAATGGGGTCTGCTTGTCGCACAGCTGATCGTGCTGGCGCAGCATTCCGATATTCATCGTCAGCGCCGCCGCCATGATGAACTGGATTTCCTCCTGCGGCTTGCGCATGGACCGCGCGATCAGCGAGGCAACCAGGGCAGTATCGATGGAGTGGCGTATCGCATAGCTGCCGGATTGCTGATTGAGCAGCACACTGGCCAGCGCAACGTCGGCATTGGTATCCACTGCATAATTCAGCGCCTTGACCACCTCCAGAATCTTCGAGGCGGCATCGCTTTCGTTGCCCAGGTTGTAGAGCAGGCGTTCGAGGCGCTTGTTGGCAAGATTGATGAAGCGCAGTGCCGATGGCGTTTCCCGCCTGGCCTCCGGCGCGTGCAGGTCATGGCGCTTGTGCGCGCCGTCGAGCAGGGCGGCATCGACAAAGAGTCCTCGCAGCAGCAGCGACTCGACCTGGCCGGCGCTCTGGAGGACATGGCCGCGCCGCAGCAGCAGCTTGTTGCCTTCTCCGTACACATCCCAGGGCAACGGTTCGCCAATGGCGATATCGGACAAGCTGAGCCTTCGATGGTCCATCTACTCCCCCTTTGCCTTGGCTACCTGCCGAATCCATTTATGTACGGCCGCTGATTGTGCTGTCTGGGCTTTGATACCGTGTAGTTTCCGTCCTTGCAGATTTTGGTTGCTGAACTGCGGTGATGCTTCGCCCGGCTGACTTGGAGCAGCTGGAGCAGCTGGAGCAGCTGGAGCAGCCGCGGCGGTCGCTGCCGCGTCCGACAATCCGTTAACGTGGTAACGACAGCGCAGGCTTCATTCTTAAGACCGCGCTCCAAATAAATTGCAAACCTTACAAGCTGGCCAGCCTTTGCAGCGCGGTCTGCAAGGTCTCGTCCTTCTTGGCGAAGCAGAAGCGCACGATGCCCGACTCGCGCGGTTCATTGTAGAACGCGGAAACCGGGATGGCGGCGACGCCGATTTCCGCAGTCAGCCATTTCGCGAAATCGGCTTCGGGGAGGGTGGAAATTGCCGAATAGTCAACGCACTGGAAATAGGTTCCCTCGGAAGGCAGCAGGCGAAAGCGCGTTGCCTTGAGGCCGTCCCGGAACAGGTCGCGCTTGCGCTGGTAGAAGGCGGGCAGATCGAGATAAGGCGCCGGGTTCGCCATGTGGCGTGCCATGCCGTGCTGGACCGGCGTATTGACGGTAAAGACATTGAACTGGTGCACCTTGCGGAATTCAGCCGAAAGCGCCGCGGGCGCGGCGACGAAACCGATCTTCCAGCCGGTGACATGATAGGTCTTGCCGAAGCTCGATACGACGAAGGAGCGCGCCGCCAATTCCGGATAACGGCAGACCGATTCATGGCGGGCGCCGTCGTAGACCATGTGCTCGTAGACTTCGTCGGAGACGATCAGGATCTCCGTGCCGCGCACGATGTCGGCCAGGGCCTGCATGTCGGAGGGCTTGAGCACCGTGCCGGTCGGATTGTGCGGCGAGTTGATCATCAGCAGCCGGGTTTTAGGCGTGACGGCGGCCGCAACCTTTGCCCAGGGTATCGAGTAACCCTCCGCGCCGACCTCCATCTGAACGAATACCGGCTTGCCTCCGGCCAGTTCGATGGACGGCACATAGCTGTCATAGACCGGTTCGATGATCAGTACTTCGTCGCCGGGATGCACCGTGCACAGAATGGCTGTCAGCAGGGCCTGGGTGGCGCCGGCGGTTATCGTGATTTCGGACGCCGGATCATAGCGCCGGCCGTATAGCGCGCCGATCTTGGCGGCGATCGCTTCCCGCAGCGCCGGCACGCCCGTCATCGGCGGGTATTGATTGAAGCCTTCCTTCATGGAGGATGTAACCGCATCGACCAGCGCGGGATCGCAGTCGAAGTCGGGAAAGCCTTGCCCGAGGTTGACCGCGCCTTTTTCCGAAGCGAGCGCGGACATGACCGTGAAAATCGTGGTGCCGACGTTCGGCAGCCTGGACTGCAGGGAGATGAGCGGCTGGTCCGGGGCGGGCGGGGAGAGCGTCTGCATGGTCATGGTCGGCAATTGATCAGGGCAAAGCATGCATTTTAACCAGCCTCCGCCGGCAATGCCCATTTCTCCGGCACCACGATCTCGAACAGGCCTGCCTTGGCTGTACGTTTGGCGAGCTTGAGCAGCGCCTTGTCCTTGGTCAGCAGTGTTCTGGCGCCGGTATCGCGGGCGAGCTCGAGGAATTTCTGGTCATCGGGGTCCTTGCATACCGGGAGGCGGATCTCGGTTTTCACCTCGATCTGCTCCGCGCGAAGCAGGACGATCAGCGCATCGAACGCGCGCGTTGCCGCCGCCCGTGAATCCTCGTCGAGCGGCAGGTGCCTGTATTCCAGCACGCGCAGCCATTCGGTGCGGCAGTCATCACGCGTGACGGCTTCCACCCGTCGCTCTTCCAGCGCTGCCCTCAACGGCTGCCAGCGCGGATCGCGGAAGACGAACAGGTCGAGGCAGACATTTGTGTCGATCACGATGCGATTCGGTATCATTCGGCAATTCATTTCCTGTAGAAACTGTTTTCATGCTGTTAGTCATTTCGCCCGCCAAGTCGCTGGACTATGAAACGCCAGCCAAGACGAAGGCGCACTCCCTGCCGGATTTCATCGATCATTCGGCCGAGCTGATCGATACGCTTAAGCCCTTATCTCCGGCCCAGCTGTCTTCCCTGATGGATATTTCCGATGCGCTCGCGGTGCTGAATGTTACCCGCTATGCCACATGGTCGCCGAAATTTTCCAGTAAAAACGCCAAGCAGGCGGTGCTGGCATTCAATGGCGATGTCTACGATGGGCTGGATGCGGCGTCGCTGACCGAAAAGCAGCTCGGCTATCTGCAATCCCGGCTGAGAATCCTTTCCGGTCTCTACGGCGTGCTTCGTCCTCTCGACCTGATGCAGCCCTATCGCCTTGAAATGGGAACCTCGCTGGCCAATTCCCGTGGGCGGAACCTGTACGCCTTCTGGGGCGACATGATAACGGATGCCTTGAATGCCCAATTGGCCGAGAACCGGTCGGAAATTCTGGTCAACCTTGCGTCTGAAGAATACTTCAAGGCGGTCAAGACCAAGCATCTGAATGCCCGCGTCATCCATCCGGTCTTCGAAGATTGGAAAAATGGCAAGTACAAGGTGATTTCCTTCTTCGCGAAACGGGCACGCGGCTTGATGGCGCGTTATGCCGCGACGAAGGGGATTACTCAGGCCGAAAAGCTGAAACGATTCGATCTCGACGGCTATGCTTACGATGCATCGGCGTCGGATGAGACGCATTGGGTATTCCGGCGGCGCGCCGAGGGGTAAATGCCGGTACGAAGCAGGAACACTAAACGGGGGCGATGAGCCGGCTTTCGCGCAGCCGGCGAACTGAAAAGAAAAATCTATGGTCACCCTCCCTTTTGCAAGGGTAGATTTTGGGTGTTGTGGTCGGCTTGCAAAAATCTATCCGG
>NZ_JAWIIV010000025.1:0-92871 GCF_035916955.1 Noviherbaspirillum album
TCATCGTCAGGCTAGTTCTACCGCATCAGCCCTGCCTCCTCATGGACGCAGGGCTGTTTGCTTTGGGGCAGCGGAAAATGGAAGCGATGCCTTGATGCCGTTTCACTATCTCACTATCTCACTATCTCACTATCTCACTATCTCACTATCTCACTATCTCACTATCTCACTATCTCACTATCTCACTATCTCACTATCTTACTATCTCACTATCTCACTATCTCACTATCTCACTATCTCACTATCTCACTATCTCACTATCTCACTATCTCACTATCTCACTATCTCACTATCTCACTATCTCACTATCTCACTATCTCACTATCTCACTATCTCACTATCTCACTATCTCACTATCTCACTATCTCACTATCTCACTATCTCACTATCTCACTATCTCACTATCTCACTATCTCACTATCTCACTATCTCACTATCTCACTATCTCACTATCTCACTATCTCACTATCTCACTATCTCACTATCTCACTATCTCACTATCTCACTATCTCACTATCTCACTATCTCACTATCTCACTATCTCACTATCTCACTATCTCACTATCTCACTATCTCACTATCTCACTATCTCACTATCTCACTATCTCACTATCTCACTATCTCACTATCTCACTATCTCACTATCTCACTATCTCACTATCTCACTATCTCACTATCTCACTATCTCACTATCTCACTATCTCACTATCTCACTATCTCACTATCTCACTATCTCACTATCTCACTATCTCACTATCTCACTATCTCACTATCTCACTATCTCACTATCTCACTATCTCACTATCTCACTATCTCACTATCTCACTATCTCACTATCTCACTATCTCACTATCTCACTATCTCACTATCTCACTATCTCACTATCTCACTATCTCACTATCTCACTATCTCACTATCTCACTATCTCACTATCTCACTATCTCACTATCTCACTATCTCACTATCTCACTATCTCACTATCTCACTATCTCACTATCTCACTATCTCACTATCTCACTATCTCACTATCTCACTATCTCACTATCTTCCGCATCCGATGCATTCAGTTCAAATCATCGCTCGGATGACGACTGCCACAGCTCGCCAGAGACTGCTCACCTGGCAGTGCCTCGTTCCTTCCGTTACACCATAAAAAATTCCCGCTGTTTCTTTGCGAGCCTTGTTATTGGCTGGTGGTTTTCTACACTTCCAGTTCTAGCCACCGATGACAGAAGGAGCTTTGAATGGATATGGACCCCAATGAACATCGCAGCCAAGCCGGATTTCCCGTTGATCAACCACTGGAGGCTTTGAAGGCGGATCATGCCTTCGTAAAGCAATTGTTCGAGCGCTACACCACAACGCAGGACAAGCAAGTCAAGGAAGAAGCCGGACCGCGAATTCTCGAGCTCCTGGAAATGCATGCCAACCTCGAGGAGACGGTTTTCTATCCCGCTGTTCATGATGTCGACGCATCGCTCGTGGATCATTCCGAACAGGAACACCAGGAAGCGAGGCAGATGATGGAGCAGCTCAAAGGCATGCAGGTTGGCAGCCCGGAGTACGATCAGATGATGGTGCAGCTTCGCGATTCGATAATGCACCATGTGCAGAGCGAAGAACAGAGCCTGTTTCCCAAAGTACAGCAGGCGGGCATGGATATGACCCAGCTGGGCGTGCAGATGCAGGCGTATGAGGCGAGCATGGTCACTTCCGAGGCGCGCGCAACGGATAAACGCGTAAGCTGACGCAGCGCTCGGCGCAATCTCCATCAGCGTTAATCAAGCCTTCCTCCCTCAATCCGGGAGGAAGGCTTTTTCATGGCTTACAAACGCACAGGCTTTGCGCGGGTAGTGTCCTGCGCTGAACGCCGGCCGTCCTTCTCCTATGCTTCTTTCTTGTATAACGCGATCAATTCATGCAAGGCCTTGATGGTCGATGCATGATCTCCTTTATGGAGTATGCCGTGACCGCCCCTGGCGACCCATTGTTCGATGTTTTCGGGAGTGTCATCGATCAGCACCTTATGAGGACCGCTGAAATCCTGCTTGAGCTTTTTCGGCACGACGTGCACGATGAATTCAGGCCCGAAGATTCGTGCCACCCATTCTCGCTTCTGCTGCTGAAAGGTCTTGTTGCTAGGCGCGCCGGTGAGGAAGACGGGCTCAAGATCGCGGGTTGCTTCCCATAATGCCATGCAGCCTTCGATAAGCTCCAGTTCGGCGAAGAAACGCTTGTCGGAATTGATCATCTTCCACAGCAAGGGACGTTCTAGCTGGCTTGGATGCTTGCCGGTAAGATGCTTGACGCGTGCGTCGAAGTCGGCAAACACGCCGTCGAGGTCAAGGTATACCTGAAGTTTGGGTTTGTGGTGCATCATGATTTGAACAGAAAGCGGTGGAATGCAAAACAGCCGGCCGTGCCATCATGGCGCACTCCAGTATCGCTGCAACATTTCTGGATCTTGCCATCTTGCCGATAGACAGGCGAACCGCGTCAAGCGTTCGTCAATGAATCTCGCGTAGCATGTGTAGCAATACTATCCTTGTAGGAATCAGCATGCGCTCCATCCTTTTCCCATTGTTTTTTGCCTGCACTGCGATACCGGCCGCTGCCGAGCAGATCGGCGAAGTGGACACGGTATTCAAGTTCATCGGACCCAACCACAAGATCGTGGTCGAAGTCTTCGATGATCCCAAGGTGGCGGGCGTGAGCTGCTACATGTCGCGTGCACGTACCGGCGGCATCAAGGGCGCAATCGGCGTTGCGGAAGACAAGTCGGAGGCGTCGGTCGCCTGTCGGCAAGTCGGCGAAATACGTTTCAATGGCAAGCTGCCGCGCCAGGAGGAAGTCTTCTCCGAGAGGGCATCGATACTTTTCAAGCGCGTTCGCGTAGTGCGCATGGCAGATCCAAAGCGCAACACGCTGATTTACCTCGTCTATTCCGACAGGGTGATCGAAGGCAGTCCGCAAAACAGCGTCACTGCGGTCCCGGTCCCGGCGAATATTCCGGTGCCGGTCGAGTAAGCGCAGTCTTCGAATCTAGAGCGGATAGCGAATGGGTGTACGGCCGCTTCGGCCTGCCTTGGGCGCATGGCGGCGTTGTTCGTCGCTTGTGTAGTCCGCCACAAGGCGCTCCTCTCCTTGCCCTGCCCCAGGACAAACCGATTCTTCCTTACACCTCACGAAAACCCTCTAGCGGGACGCCGGCGCCTCAGCATGAATGGCTTGTCCGGCGGCGGTCCCCGGTTTCTCATGCTCCTTTTCCACCTTCCACCAGGAAGGCAGCAGCTCGCGCACTTCGCCGCGCGCGAAACGGTCATCGATGAGGAATACGACACCGCGGTCGGTTTGAGTGCGAATCACGCGGCCGGCCGCTTGTACGACCTTCTGCAGGCCAGGATAAAGGTAGGCGTAGTCGTAGCCCGCTCCAAACACGGCATCCATGCGTTGACGAATCTGTTCATTGACCGGATTGTATTGCGGCAGTCCCAGCGTCGCGATGAAGGCGCCGACCAGTCGATCTCCTGGCAAGTCCACGCCTTCAGCAAAGGCCCCGCCGAGCACAGCGAAGCCGATGCCCCTTCCTCCGGGCGCAAAGCGGTCCAGAAAAGCTTCCTTTTCGCTTTCCTGCATCTGCCGCTCCTGCGTCCATGACGGTATCTCTGGATGGAGCATGTGTACCTGGTCCGCTACCTTCCGCATGTAATCGAAGCTGCTGAAGAACGCCAGGTAATTGCCCGGATGCCCGGCATATCGCTCCGCCAGCAAGGAGGCGATCGGAGCTACCGACCGCTCGCGGTGCTGGTAGCGTGTCGATATGCGGCTGACGATCTGCACCGACAGCTGCTCCGCCGTGAAAGGCGATTCGACATCGACGCATACCGTCGTTGCGGGCATGCCGAGCATGTCGCTGTAGAAGTACCATGGGCTCAGCGTGGCGGAGAACAGCGTGGTGGTGCGGCTTGCGGCAAAGCGCGCATCGAGGAACGGCGCGGGAATGATATTGCGCAGACAGAGCACGGCATTGCCAGTGGAACCTGAGGCGGCGCCGTTGTTAGGAGAGGTTTTCGAGATATCAAACAGCGAGTGCTTGCCGAATGCTTCGAGCAGGCGGGAAAAATGCAGCGCATCGAAATAGAAGCGCTGCAGCGCCTGGTCGACGGTTGCCGGATGCTCGATGAAATATTCGGTAATCTCGGTAATCGCCTGCTGCAGCGCGGTAGAGAATTTTTCCGGCACATCGGCATGGACCTCGTACGGCAGAGTCTGCTCCTTGTGCATTGCATTCCATTGCCGGTTGAGCCGGTCCAGCGGTTTCTGCAATATGCCGGGCGCGGTCCTGCGCAATTGCCGCAGCGCCGCCTGGTCGAGTTCGGCGCTGTACATCTTGCGGGCCCGTTCGACCAGGTTATGCGCTTCATCCACCAGCACGCCGACCTGCCACTGGTTGGCCAGCGTCATGCCATGCAGCATCGCCGATGCGTCGAAATAATAGTTGTAGTCACCCACCACGACGTCGGACCAGCGTGCGAGATCCTGCGCCAGGTAGTACGGGCAGACCTGGTGCTCGGCAGCAACGTCGCGCACGCGATGCTTGTCGAGAAACTTCACCTCGACCGCGGCTTGGCGCGCCGCTGGCAAACGATCGTAAAAGCCCTGCGCAAGCGGACAGGACTCGCCATGGCAGGCCTTGTCCGGATGCTCGCATGCCTTGTCGCGCGCGGTGAGTTCCAGAATGCGCAGCGGCAGCGTTGGAGCCGAATTGCCGATGCGTTCGAGAGCCTCGAGCGCCAGGCCGCGGCCCGAGGTTTTCGCTGCCAGGTAGAAGATCTTGTCGAGCTTTTGCGAAGGGCAGGCTTTCAGCATGGGGAACAGGGTACCTACCGTCTTGCCGATGCCGGTGGGTGCCTGGACCATCAAGCAGCGTCCATTCGACGCAGCCCGATATACCGCTTCCGCAAGCTGCCGCTGCCCGGGCCGGAAGCTGGAATGCGGAAATGCCAGGCCGGTCAGGGCCGCGTCCCGCTGCGACCGATGTTCCAGTTCCCGTTGTGCCCATTCCAGGAAGCATTCGCACTGCTGTTCGAAGAAACGGCGCAGGTCCGCCTCCGTGTGCCGCTCGGCGAGCATGGTTTCCTTCTGGCTGCCGATATCGAAGTACACGAGCGCCAGCTCCACTTCCTGCAGGCTGCGTGCCTGGCATAGCAGCCAGCCATAAATCTTCAGCTGCGCCCAGTGCAGCGCGCGATGATTGGCCGGCAAGCGATCGAGATCGCCTCGGTGCGTCTTGACCTCTTCCAATCGGTTGTGGGCCGGGTCGTAGCCGTCGGCGCGTCCTCGCACCAGGAGGTGCTTGTACTCGCCGCTGAGCGTGATTTCGCATTCGTAGCCGGCCGGCCTTCGGCCCGCCACCACCGCATGTCCAGCGATGCCTTCCTGTGCGGTCGGCGCGGGCGTGAAGCGCAGGTCGAGGTCGCCGCGCTTGGCGGTGAACTCGGTCATGGCGCGCACCGCCACGGCGTACTTCAACAGCTTGCCTCCTGCCATCGCACATAACAGACCGTGACCGGCATGTCATGCTGGGCGCAAAACTCAAGCCACCGCACCTGGTTGTCCTGCAGCCGGTCGCCCGGACCTTTCACTTCGATCATGCGATAGCGCTTGTCCTGAGGCCAGAACTGGATCAGGTCGGGAAAACCGTTGCGGTTGGAACGGACGTCGGCGAGGATGCGCCGGAACCACTTCTTCAGATGTGCGGGCGGAATGCAGTCGAGCGCCTGCTCCACCAGTGCCGGCGTGATGGCGCCCCAGGCGACGAACGGCGACTGGATATAGGCCTTGGCTTCCAGGTTGGCGAGGATGGTCTGCCGGTATGCGCCGCTGTCCAGCTGGGCCAGGCATTGCTCGAACTGGTCTTCGCGGCGGCGATGGAAGTCCGGCGCCGTCAGGTCGGCCGGGCCGCTGTGAAATGGATGAAAGAAGGCTCCGGGCACGGGATGGAAGATCGCTTGCCAGCATAGAAGACCGAACAGCGAATTGATCAGCGTATTCTCGACATAGTAGGCGGGTGCCGCCTCGGAACTCAGATGGGTTCGCACCACGTGTTCGACATGGATATCCAGTTCCGGCTGCGGAAGAACCAGGGCTATGCTGTCGACAGGGCTGGCTTTCGCACGAGCGGTTTTTGCGGTGAGCCCGAGCTTGCGCCGCAGCCGCGGAAGTATGCGCAGCAGCTGCTGATGTTCCGCATCGTCTTCCGGATGTTCCGCGGCTTCAAGCGCCAACGCGTGCGCGCCGTCGAATTGCTCCAGGCGTTCCATGACCCGGATCGCGCGGATTCGGGCGCCGCCATAGCTGCAGCGAATATAAATTTCCAGTGCCTCTGCCAGCATGCCGCTCTTCTCGCATTGCTGCGCGATCCGATACAGCAGTTTTGCCCGGCGTCCTTCCAGCCAAGCATTCTCGAATGGCTGCGCCGGCACTGCCTGCAGAATGTCGGCGAGCGGTTCTCCGTCGTGAAAACGCTGCCGGCAGCTGTGCAGATGGAGGTAATGATCGATATCGTCGCGCGCGCGAAAGGCCATCGACGCCGACGACAGCGGCACCTGTTCGTACCTGAAGATGCCGAGATCGGCGAGCACGAACTCGGTCCAGTCTTGCCTGAGGTTGCCGAAGAACATCAGGCGAAACCTGTCGCACATGTCTCCGATCAGCAAGCGGTACACACGCTCGTCAAGCGCTCTACACCACTCGCCGAGCGGCTTTTCATCGGCATGCTTCTCGCGCAGCAATTCCAGCTGCTCGGCCTTGCGCGCATTGGCCTTGATGTCCTTGAACACGCATGCGAGCTCAGGTTTGGTCAGCACTGCGAACACCACATCGATCGACAAAGGCGGATCGCCTTGCACCCAGCCCTGTTCGAGCAAGGGGGCGGCAGCGGTTCGAATGCAGCCTATTTCGTCATAGTGCAGTTTTGACAGGCGGAAAAGATCTCCCTTGCGCATGATCATCCGCACCAGCAGAGCCTGCGAAGCCTGCGGCAAGCCTTGAAAGGCTTGGATGAAAGCTCGCTCTCCGGCATTCATCAGCGCGCAGTACTGGCGGTCGATCCATTCCACGACGCGGTGGAAGTTGTCGAGATAGTACAGCGGGTTGTCGAGAGTCCTGTTCATCCTGAAACTGCCCATGCGGCATCGGCCAATGCATTCCCTGGAATACGCATGTCATGTTTCGGCATCGTTCTCCAGAAGAAGATCGATTGGTTGCCGAGGACAGCGTCCGAGTGAGATTTCACTGTATGCATATACATAGCAATTATGCGAGGGTGCAGACGCATCCGCAATACAAGAAAGGCAAGCTCCATGCAAACAGATTGCCCCCGGCGTCTGGTGCCGACTTCGATTCGTCCCGCGTCTCAGCCTGCCTCATTCCTCAATGTTAAAGTAGTGAAAGTTGCAATCGCCGCCTTGAAGGCTGAACTTGCCCCTGCCTCTACATGCCAGACAAGCAAGAGTCATCAAGTTTCGGGCGGGCCGCTATCCGTTACCGGCATCGATCGCCGATAGCGCGCATCGGGCAAAAGTTTTGTCATGGTTCTTTTTAATAATCCGTTGGTCACTTCGATCCGAAAAACAAGATGAGCAACCGCTTCCTCAATCTCTATTCTCACGGCTTTGCCCGTGTCGCGGTCGGCATCCCCGTCTGCAAGGTCGCCGATCCCGCCTACAACGCCGAGCGCACGCTCGAACTCGCACGCAAGGCCGCCGAGGCGGGCGCGGCGCTGGTCGTGTTTCCCGAACTTGGCCTGTCCGCCTATACCTGCGATGACCTGTTTCACCAGTCCGCGCTGCTTGAGGCTTGCAAGACCGCGCTGGCGTCCATCGTCGACGAATCCCGGAAGCTGCCGCTGGCGATGGTGGTCGGCATGCCGCTTCGGGTGGATCATCTGCTGTTCAATTGCGCAGTGGTGGTTGCCAATGGCCGCATCCTCGGGGTGGTGCCGAAAAGCTATCTGCCCAACTACGGGGAATTCTATGAGGCCCGGCAGTTCAATGCAGCCGACTCGGCGACCTCGGAGCGCATCGTGCTGCTGGGGCAGGACGTGCCGTTCAGTCCGACCACATTGTTTGCCGCCGACAATCTTCCACTGCTGCGCTTTCATGTCGAAATCTGCGAAGACCTATGGGTGCCGATTCCGCCGTCGTCTTTCGCCACGCTGGCCGGCGCCACGGTGCTGGTCAACCTGTCCGCTTCCAATATAGTCGTGGGCAAGTCCGGCTATCGCCATCAACTGGTTGCACAGCAGTCGGCGCGCTGCCTGTCCGCCTACCTGTACACGTCGGCGGGCAAGGGCGAGTCGTCGACCGATCTGGCTTGGGACGGGCAGGCGCTGATTTACGAAAACGGTTCGCTGCTGGCGGAGTCCGAGCGCTTTTCCGACGATTCGCACCTGATCTATGCCGACGTCGACCTGGAGCGCCTGTCGCGCGAACGGATGCGCGCCACCACTTTCGGCGACTCGGTGCGTCGCCACCGGGACGAGGTCAACCGGTTCGAAACGGTTTCCTACTCGGTCGATCTGCCGTTCGATCGCATACTGCCGCTCGAACGCGCTGTCGAACGTTTCCCTTACGTGCCCTCCGACCAGAAGCGGCGCGACGAGCGCTGCGCCGAGGTCTACAACATCCAGGTGCAGGCGCTGGTGCAGCGGCTGTCCGCCTCAGGCATCAAGAAGGTGGTGATCGGCGTATCGGGAGGGCTCGACTCGACGCATGCGCTACTGGTCTGCGCAAAGGCGATGGACCGGCTGGGCTTGCCGCGCACCAATATCCTCGGCATCACCATGCCGGGCTTTGCCACTAGCGACCGTACGCTGAAGCAGGCGCGCGAGCTGATGGAAGTCGTCGGCTGTTCGGCAAGTGAAGTCGACATCCGCCCCAGCTGCCTGCAAATGCTCAAGGATATTGGGCATCCGTATGCGGAAGGCCAGGAAGACTACGACGTGACTTTCGAAAACGTGCAGGCCGGCGAACGAACCAGCCACCTGTTCCGCATCGCCAATTTCCACGGCGGCATCGTGATCGGCACCGGCGACCTGAGCGAACTCGCGCTGGGCTGGTGCACCTACGGCGTGGGCGACCAGATGTCGCATTACAACGTCAATGCCAGCGTGCCGAAAACCCTGATTTCTCATCTCGTGCGCTGGGTGGCCGAAACCGGACAGATCGGTGAAACCGGCAGCGACGTCCTCCACCATGTGCTCGATACCGAGATTAGCCCGGAACTAGTGCCCGGCAAGTCGAAAAATCGCCCGGAGCAAAAGACCGAGAGCGTGATCGGGCCTTACGAGCTGCAGGATTTCAACCTGTATTACACGCTGCGCTTCGGCTTCTCGCCTTCGAAGGTGGCGTTCCTGTCGCTGGCCGCCTGGAGCGACAGGAACGCCGGAAACTGGCCCGAAGGACCGCATGTGGCGCGCAACGAATACGACCTTGCCGCCATCAAGCACAATCTCGGCATCTTCCTGTACCGCTTCTTCAAGCTGAGCCAGTTCAAGCGCACCTGCATGCCGAACGGGCCGAAAGTCGGTTCCGGAGGTTCATTGTCGCCGCGCGGCGACTGGCGCGCGCCCAGCGATTCGGAAGCGACCGTGTGGATGGAGGATCTGAAGAGGATTCCGGATCGGGCGGCCGGATAAATCAAGCCGCAATCGCAATTGTCACCGCCTCCGCTTCATGTTCGGAGCGCGGTTCGTCCACGACAGCCAGCCCTAGCCAGATCCTGCAGGCCGCTTGCGCAAGCATCTGTTGCAGAAGGCGGCATACGGTTGCGGAAGCCGATGTCTGCGCGTGCGCGCTGTGCATTTCGATGCCCCGCTTCATCGGCGGCAAGGATTCGGCGGGCTGCAGGCTCAGGAGACGCATAAGGGCATGACTGTCGCCGGCGCGGAATGCATCGACGCATCGTCTTGCGAGCTCCCGGCCGTCGGCCGCCAGCAGGTGGTCCCGGCCCGCGTGCCGGCCGAGGCGCTGCTTCGCCCGGCTCGCGATCTGGCGGCAGTTCTGCACGCTCTTGCCGGTCAGCGCGGCGATTTCCTCGAAGTCGAATTCGAAACCCTCCCGCAGCGCCAGCACCTTTCTTTCATCTTCCGTCAGCAGGCTAAACAATAGCCGGAAGCCGTCCGCCAGTTCGGTTGTCAAGGCCGGATCGCTTTCCCTCTCCGCCTTGCCATCGCCCGCCCAGGCGGGACCAGCGATACCAGCGCGGCCATCGGAATTAATCACAGCGGGCGGCGAGATTCCTTGGCGTTCGTTTTTTCTCATGCGGTCTATCGCAATGCGGGTAGTCACGGTGGTCAGCCATGCTTCGGGCGTGCGCAGATCGGCCGCATGCTGTTCCCGCCAGCGGATGAAGGCTTCCTGCACCACATCCTCGGCTTCCGCCCGGTCCCGGAGAATGCGGCCGGCATGTCCGAGCAGGCGCTGGCGAAATGCCAGGAAGACTTGCAGCTTCCGCTCATCGGTTTCAAATGGCTTATCCATCATTGTTTGCTCCGGGAATGCGTGGAAAGTATTGGCGCAAGAACCAGCTTATTGCAGATTCTCCATTCCGTGGAAAATCAGCAAGCCGCGCGTCCATGTGGAGATGACGCGCAGGCGCCCGGAAATGTGACATCCGTTGTGAAAAATAAATTTGTCATGCGTGCGGGCGTTCCGGCGTCATGCCAGATGAAAGACCGGATTCATTTTCCAAGCTGACCAAGGAGCCTCACATGCATGACATTCCATTTCCCCGGCAATCGATCGGCCTGATCCCGACCGTCATCGAGACCACAGGCAGGGGCGAGCGCGCATTCGACATCTACTCCCGCCTGTTGAAGGAGCGCATCATTTTTCTCGTCGGTCCGGTGACCGAGCAGACCGCCAATATCGTCATTGCCCAGCTATTGTTTCTCGAATCGGAAAACCCGGAGAAGGAGATCTCGCTATACATCAATTCTCCGGGTGGCTCCGTGTATGCCGGCCTTGCGATCGACGACACCATGCAGTTCATCAAGCCGGATGTCTCAACGCTGTGCACCGGTTTCGCCGCAAGCATGGGCGCGCATCTGCTGGCCGCCGGGGCGAAAGGGAAGCGCTTTTCCCTGCCGAATTCCAGGATCATGATCCACCAGCCATCCGGCGGCTCGCAAGGCACCGCATCTGATATCGAGATCCAGGCCAGGGAAGTGCTCTATCTGCGCGAGCGCCTCAACGGCATGCTGGCCGAGCGCAGCGGGCAATCGATGGAAAGCATCAGGCTTGCCTCGGATCGCGACAATTTCATGTCCGCCGACGAGGCGATGCAGTTTGGCCTGATCGACCGCGTACTGCATACGCGCCCGGGGGAATGAACCAGTTGGAATGATGGCGATGGCTTGGGAAGTCATCAATGGCTTCCCAAGCCCGTCATGGCTGCAGCTGCGATAACGCCTGCACGGAAAGCCATGCCAGCCCGCCGGAAAAGGCGAGTGACACCACGATGGCGGCTGCCACGGAAAGCTTTTCATGCAGGGTTAACGAAGCTGGCGCTTCGTCGTGAAAGTCGATGTCGCATATGGTCGTATTCATGATGTTCTCCATGGTTGGGAGTTAAGGGAGTCCAGCTACTGCGGCACGGGCGCAGGAGTCTGGCCCGGTACCGTCGCGCCCGGCAATGCATACTGGGCAATACCGTTGCCGAACGACCAATTTTCCTTTTTCGTTTCCAGCAGATTGATGATGACGTCGGCGCGTGAAATGCCCGCACGCTCCGCGATGCCATCCGCGATATGCCGGTAGAGCGCCTGTTTCATCTCGAGGCTGCGGCCTTCGTTGCAGACGATCTGGATGAATACCGCGTCGCCGGTATGGCGGATGCCGAGATATTCCGGTGCGCAGATGAAGTCGCCGGCAGGGTGTTCGCTGATGACCTGGAAGCGGTCATCGGCAGGGACGTTGAAGGTCTTTACCAGCGCCTGATGAACGGCATCGGAAATGTGCTGTTTTACGACGGCGGACTTGCCCTGGGCAAGAGAAATACGGACGAGAGGCATGGTGGTTCTCCTTTAATGATGAGGACAGATGACAGTGAGGCAGCGCTGCGGTGGCATGGATTGCGTGTCGACACCCAGAATATAAAGAGCTAGAATACATTTGTAAAATTGAAATAACTGTTAAATCACTTTTGCGAAACTCATATATGAGCCAGCCCTTGCTTGAACTCGATGTGTTGAAAACCTTTGCTGCCGGCATCGATGTCGGCAGCTTTGCCCGCGCGGCAGAGAAGGTCGGCAGGTCGCAGTCGGCGGTCAGCCTGCAGATGAAAAAACTGGAAGAGCAGCTGAATATCGCCATCTTCGAAAAGCAGGGCCGTTCGCTGGCGCTGACGGCGGCGGGCAAGACCCTGTACGACTATGCGAAACGCATGCTTGAACTGAATGAGGAAGCCGTCGGCGCGGTGCGTGGCATCGCGGTGGACGGCGAAGTGCGCTTCGGCATGTCGGTCGATTTCGAGAATACCTGGCTGCCGGCGACGCTGGCGCGCTTTACCCGCTCCCATGGCAACGTGACGGTAGAGATACGAATAGACCGCAATGCGGTGCTGTCCGCGCAGATCGAGCGCGGCGAAGTCGATATTGCCTTGCTGTTCACCCACGACGGCGGGCCGGGCAGCGAACGCATCGCCGATGTCGGCATGGCCTGGCTCGGCCGGCCCGACCTGGCATGGAAGCCGG
This sequence comes from Noviherbaspirillum album, assembly GCF_035916955.1. Taxonomy (NCBI): domain Bacteria; kingdom Pseudomonadati; phylum Pseudomonadota; class Betaproteobacteria; order Burkholderiales; family Oxalobacteraceae; genus Noviherbaspirillum; species Noviherbaspirillum album. The sequence goes on from NZ_JAWIIV010000025.1 coordinate 12,758, forward strand.
AGCAGCCTCTGCCGCTGCTGCTGCTGGAGCAGCCCTGCGTTTTTACGCATGCCGCACTGCAGGCGCTGGATGCGGCGCGGGTCAAGTGGCGCATCGTGGCGACCAGCCCCAGTCTTGGCGGACTATGGGCCGCTGCGGAAGCCGGCATGGGCCTCACGGTGAGAACCGGTCTGTCGATGCCGCGCAGTCTGACGGACCTGGGAACGACCTTGGCATTGCCGCCGCTGCCCAGCGTCGGCCTGTTCATCAAGCAGTCGGTGAAAGCCGGCGGTCCGGCGGTGATGAGGCTGCGGCAGGCATTGCTCGATGTGCTGCAGGAGCAGCTTTAATCTCGAACGGTTTCAGCGAGCAGACCAGACGGATGGCCGCACGCCGGCCGCGCCGCACAGGCCGTAAGCGGCCAAGCCAAGTGCAACGCCGAGAAAATGCCCGCTCATGCCCATGCCGGCCACGTGAGCAAGCAGCCAGCCGCCGCCGACTGCCAGCACGATTCTCGCCGAGGCGGCAATGACGGGCCACTTCATGCGGCCGGCTCCCATTGAGGCGAAATACAGCGCCATGCCGAGACCGAGGCCGCCGAAGGCCGGGCCGATGTAAGTCAGCGCGATTGCGGCAATGGAGGCAACCGCCATGTCCTGCGTAAAGAAGTCGGCAAAGCGCGCTGAGTTCAGCGCGACCGCGATGCCTAGCACGGCAGTCGCAGCGAAGGTCATGCCTGCACCCAGCCATGCGAGGCGCCGCGCCGTCGGCCAGTCATTGCCTCCGGCCGCCTTGCCTACCAGGGCCGTCAATGCCGAACCCACGCCGAAGGCCAGCGGAATGATCAGGAACTCCAGCCGCGCGGAAATGCCATACGCGGCCACTGCGGCCGTGCCGTATTCCCGCAGCTGGCGCGTGACAAGAATCGTGGTCAGGTTGGCGACGGCCGCCAGCGCACAGGCGGTGGCGCCGATCGCAAGAATGCGCCTGAAGAGAGCGGCCGTCATGCGCTGCCGGTAGACAGGCAGGAAGCCTGCGCCGCCGCGCGTCACCACCATGGCCATCGACAATGCGGCGGCAATGAACACCAGCGCGAATGCGGCGCCGATGCCGGCCAGCCCCATGCCTGCGGGTTCGCACAATGCCCAGGCCAGCACGGGGAAAACGATCCAGGTCAGCGTCAGCGTGCGCGCCGCGAGCGCATGCCTACCGCCGCCGCGCAGCACCGAAGCAAGCGTGTTGGCCAGCCAGGAAGGCACCGCTCCCATTCCGAACAGCAGCAGCACGTAAAGATGGGCCGCTTCGGCGGCTTGGGTACCGGCGACGGCTTCCAGCATGGCGCGGCCGAACAGGCAAAGTCCGATCGTGAAAGCAAGGCCGGCGGTCAGGGCGATCACCAATGCATGCATGACCAGCGAAGACGCTTCGTCGGCGCGTGACGCGCCCAGCGCCCGGGCGATGGCCGACACCACGCCGCCGCCCATTGCGCCGGTCGACATCTGCTGCATCAGCAATGCAAAGGGCAGGATCACCGCCCAGCCCGCGAGGGCGGCGGTTCCCTGGCGTGCCGCCAGCCAGGTTTCCACCAGCTGCGCGATCACCTGAAGCATCGCCACCAGCGTCGTAGGCGCGGCCAGCGCAAAGACATTGCGCAGCAGCGCCGCATTGGCGACGACGGGTGCTTCAAGCGCGGCGGAGGGCGGCTTATTTCGCATGCGGGACAATCTTGCGTGCAGCTCCGGTGGCTCTCGCGGCTCTGGTGTTTCCAATGGTGCCGCCAGCATTTCCGGGTTGGCCGACGTTCGTCTTGCCCGCCATTTGCGAGATGGCGGCCTGCAGGAAACGCTTGCTGGATTCAAGGACCGCACGCTGTGTTTTCTGGTCGGGCATCGTGCGCGCCATCAGTATTGCGCCCACCATCTGGCAAAGAAACGCCCACGCCAGCTCCTTGTCGCCCAGCCGCTGCGTGAGCACCTCGATCCCTTTTGCCAGCTCTTTCGCATACGCTTGCCTGATTTCCTCACCGGCACGCGCGATTTCCGCGCCGAGCGCCGGCAGCACGCAGCCCGCCCCGGGATGCCGCACATGGCTCATGCTGAGATAACGGTCGAGCTCGTAGCCGATCCAATCCTCCGCGCTCTCATGCGGGTTGCCGGCCCACATCTCGCGGCTGGTCTGTAGCTCGTTTTCAATCAGGGCTTTCAGCAAGTCGTTCTTGGATGCAAAGTGACTGTAGAAGGCGCCGCTGGTCACGCCCGCGGCTTCGGTGAGCGCATCGACCCCCGAGGCGGCGAAGCCGCGATTCTTGACCAGCGTGCCGCCGGCCTTGAGCAATTCCTTGCGCTTTTCTTCTTTATGTCCGGGTGGATATCTCATGGCTCATGGTTTTGCTGCGAATGCAAAGGTTGATCCGGGCTGACGACACGGGCTTGACAGCAAGACCGATCGTAGCATAACGTTCGTTGCCATAACCATCGTTATCCAATCGGAGACATGTCATGGAGCTGACGACGCAGGAGGGGCGGGGGGCACGCCAGGGTGCTGCGCTCATCGTGGGAGCGGGCGACGCCACTGGAGGCGCCATCGCAAAACGTTTCGCGAAAGAAGGCCTGATCGTCTGCGCAACGCGTCGCAGCGCCGACAAGCTGCAGCCGCTCATCGATGACATCCGCAAGGAGGGCGGCCAGGCGCACGGATTTGCCTCGGATGCCCGCAAGGAAGAGGATGTCGTCAAGCTGGTCGACGACATCGAGCGCGATGTCGGGCCCATCGAGGTAATGGTGTTCAATATCGGTGCGAACGTGCCGTGCAGCATTCTGGAAGAAACGGCCCGCAAGTACTTCAAGATCTGGGAGATGGCGTGTTTCAGCGGCTTCCTGGTAGGTCGGGAAGTGGCCCGCCGCATGGTGGCGCGGGAGCGCGGCACGATGATCTTTACCGGCGCTACCGCGGCCATGCGCGGCTCCGCGAATTTCGCGGCCTTCGCCGGCGCCAAGCATGCATTGCGTGCCCTGGCGCAGAGCATGGCGCGAGAACTCGGCCCGAAGAACATCCATGTCGCCCATGTCGTGATCGACGGCGCGATCGACACGGAATTCATCCGCCACAATTTCCCGGAACGCTATGCAATGAAGGACAGCGACGGCATTCTCAATCCCGAGCATATCGCCGACAACTACTGGCACCTGCATGCGCAGCCGCGCGACGCCTGGACTCATGAACTGGACCTGCGGCCATGGTCGGAGCGCTGGTGAGATCCGTTCACGAAATATCGCCGTACCGTGCAACCGCCCATTCCGGAGGTCATCATGAGCAGGAAAGTTGAGTTTTATTTCGATGTAGGCAGTCCCTACAGCTATCTTGCGTATCATCAATTGCCGAAAATTGCGCGGTCCAAGAGCGCCGAAATCGTCTGGAAACCGATGCTGCTGGGGGCGGTGCTCAAGGCGGCCGCCAACCATAGTCCGATGGAGGTCCCGCTGAAGGGGCAGCACCTGCTGACCGACCTGCAGCGCTGGGCGGATCATTTCGGCGTGGTGTTCGTGCAGAACCCGCATTTTCCGCTCAATACTTTGCATCTGATGCGCGGCGCGGTCGGCATGCAGATGGTAGGCGAGGAGGAGTTTCAGCGCTATCTAGCTGCAATCTTCAAGGCGATGTTCGAGCAGCCCCGCAATCTCGGCGATGTCAGCGAAGTGGTCGCTGTGCTGGGCGAAAACGGCTTCGACCCCATGCGTTTCCAGGCAATGATCAATGACCAGGCGGTCAAGGACGCCCTGAAGCGAAACACGGATGAAGCGGTCGAGCGCGGGGTATTCGGCGCACCGACATTCTTCGTCGGCGGCGACATGTACTGGGGCCAGGATCGCTTGCATTTCGTGGAGTCTGCACTGGCAGACATCTCCTGACCCATTAACACGACTTTCTGGCTTCATCTTTCGTGCCGGCTCGCCTCTTGGCGGCCGCGCTCCGACCCTCGTTGTTCCTCATCCCGTAAAACTTGGTGCGAAACGCTCGCAACCTCGTCAAATCCGCATCTTCGCGTAAAAAAACGATCGAATTCACGAGTTTGTTTTGATCTGCGAAACATCATTCCAAATTTATTGACACGACCGTTCGCTTTCGGTAGCGTTCGTACAACTAGAAAGCGGACAAAAAGTCCGTTCACTGCCTTCGGTTTTTTGGCTGCACGGCAACTCTTTTGGAGACGACAATTTGGAACTCATACTTCAACAGGTCCTTAACGGACTCACGCTCGGTGGCGTCTACAGCCTTGTGGCTCTAGGACTGACACTGGTCTACGGCATCCTCCACGTACCCAATTTTGCCCACGGCGCCTTCTACATGGCCGGCGCCTATGCCGCGTTCGTGCTCATGGGCAAGTTCGGCGTCAATTACTGGCTCGCGATGGCCGGAGCCGCAGTCGTGGTAGCGCTGCTTGCGGTAATCGCAGAGCGGCTGGTGTTTCACCCGTTGCGAAATTCACCCGGCCTGCACCACATGATCGCGGCAATCGGCATCCTGCTGTTCCTGGAATCCAGCGCCCAGGCGATCTGGGGCGCGGACTTCCACCGCATGCAGACGCCGTACAACGGCATCATGAATTTCGGCGGACTGGTCATGCCGGTACAGCGCATGCTGATCATCGTGGCCGCCTTTGGCCTCATGGTGGCGCTGCACCTGTTCCTGAAGAAGACCACTACCGGATCGACCATCATCGCGATGGCGCAGAACCGCGACGGCGCCGCATTGGTTGGCATCGACCCCAACCGCGTCGCCATGCTGACCTTCGCCATCTCGGGCGTGCTGGCAGCAGTGGCAGCAACGCTGTATGCGCCGATCAACCTGGTGTATCCGGCCATGGGACACCTCGTGATTACCAAGGCGTTCGTCATTATCGTGCTCGGAGGCATGGGCAGCGTGCCCGGCGCCATCATCGGCGGCTTGATTATCGGTTTCGCGGAAGCCTTCGGCGCCTTCTACATCTCGACCGACTACAAGGACATCATCGCCTTCGTGCTGCTGGTCGCCATCCTCTCGGTTCGTCCGGAAGGCCTGTTCACGAAAGGAGTGCGATAAGCATGAACATCCTCGAAGGCAAACTCGGCTGGGCCCTGCTGCTGATCCTGGCCCTGATCTTTCCGCTGGTCGCATCCAACGACTACCTGCTGACCGTGATGTCGCTCGCCTACATCTATGCGATCGCCACCATCGGCCTTAACCTGATCACCGGATACACCGGCCAGTTCAACCTCGCGCATGCCGGCTTCATGGCCATCGGCGCCTATACCGTCGGCATCCTGACGGTGGATCATAAGGTGCCGTTCTGGATCGCATTCGCGCTGTCGGGCTTCGTGTCGGCGGGCATCGGCGTTGTGGTCGGCATCATTTCACTGCGCCTGAAAGGCCACTTCTTCTCGATCTTCACGCTGTGCGTGGGATACATCATGTATCTGGTGATCGAAAAATGGGAAAGCCTCACGCATGGCACGGTCGGCATCATCGGCATTCCGGCGCCCGAATCGTTTTTCGGCATCGACTTCGAAACGCCGCGCGCGCAGTACTACATGGTGCTGTTCTTCCTGGTGCTGAGCGTCTGGATCATGCATCGCATCGTCACTTCGCTGCTTGGCCGCACGTTCGTAGCCATCCGCAACAGCGACGACCTGGCTGAAGCCCTGGGCATCAACCTGATGCGCAACAAGGTCCTGGCCTTCGTGTTGTCGGTGTTCTACGCTGGGTTCGCCGGCGGCCTGTACGCAGGCTCGGTGCGCTTCCTCGGTCCCGGCCTGGCAGGCGTCGAGCATACCTTCGACATGACCATGTTCATGCTGATCGGCGGCATCGGCACCTTGTTCGGCCCGCTGCTCGGTTCGATTTCCATGCCTTGGCTCACGCAGTACCTGCAATTCCTGCAGGACTATCGCTTCATCGTGTTCGGTCCGATCCTGGTGGCGCTGGTGATCTTCCTGCCCAACGGCATCGTCGGCACCTACCTCGCCTGGAAGGCACGCAATGCGTCGCGCAAGGCAATCGCCGCCGCGCCCGTCAAGCGCCCGACCGTGATGGCAACCGCAAAACAGGAGGGATGATCCATGCTGCAGATTGACGGACTTAACAAGCGTTTCGGCGGCCTGCATGCGGTGCGCGATGTCTCGACCACCATCGAGAAGGGCAAGATCAACGCCATCATCGGACCCAACGGCGCCGGCAAGACCACGTTTTTCAACCTGATCAGCGGCGCGTTCAAGCCGACCTCGGGGCGCATCGTATTCGACGGCCAGGACGTGACCGGCCTGCGCGCCGACCAGGTGGCCCGGCTTGGCGTGTCGCGCACCTTCCAGTCGACCAGCCTGTTCGAGCGCGCCACGGTGCTCGACAACCTGATCGTCGGCCACCGCCTGCGCACCCAATCCGGGCTGATGGATGTGCTGCTTGGCACGCGCCGCCTGAAGGACGAGGAAGCGAAGTGCCGCGAAAAGGCGCGCGAGGCGCTCGATTTCGTCGGCCTCTCGCATGTCGCCAATCGCATCGCCGCCGACATTTCCCAGGAAGAGCGCAAGCGCGTCGCGTTCGCGCTGGCCTTGTCCACCGAACCCAAGCTGGTGCTGCTGGACGAACCGGCCGGCGGCGTCAATCCGGAAGAAACCCTCGGCCTGGCCGAACTGATTCGCAAGATGGTGCGAAGCGGACTGACGGTCTGCCTGATCGAACACAAGATGAACATGATCATGAATCTGGCGGACAAGATCATGGTGCTGAGTTACGGCGAAAAGATCGCCGAAGGCACGCCGGCCGAGATCCGTTCGAATCCGGTCGTCATCGAAGCTTATCTCGGGAGTGAACATGCTGCGGCTTGAAAACGTATCGGTCAATTACGGCAGCTTCCGTGCGCTGGACAACGTCAATATCCATGCGAAGGATGGCGAACTGGTGGTGCTGCTCGGCGCCAATGGCGCCGGCAAGAGTTCGATCTTCCTTACCGTCAGCGGGCTGAACAAGGCGGCCAGCGGCAGCATCAAGTTCGGCAACAAGGAACTGGTAGGCATGCAGCCCTCGCAGATCGTGCATGACGGCGTGGTGCATTGTCCGGAGGGTAGAAAACTGTTTCCCGGCATGTCGGTGCTGAAGAACCTGATGCTCGGCGCGTATGTGCACCGCAAGGACAAGCCCGGCGTGCAGAAGACACTGGAAGAAGTGTTCGAGCTGTTTCCCATCCTGCACGAAAAGCGCGAAGCCAATGCCGGCTCGCTGTCCGGCGGACAGCAGCAGATGGTGGCCATCGGTCGCGCATTGATGGGCCGCCCCAAGGCGCTGCTGCTGGACGAACCCTCGCTCGGCCTGGCGCCGCTGGTGGTCAAGCAGGTGTTCGACGTGATCCAGAAGATCAACCGCAGCGGCACCACGGTGCTGCTGGCGGAGCAGAATGCTTTCGCGGCATTGAAGATCGCCAGCCGCGCGTATGTGATCGAGAACGGCCACATCGTGATGGAAGGCTCGCAGGATGAGTTGTTGAATAACGAACAGGTACGCAAGGCCTATATCGGAGCTTAGTGTTTCACGCATGCAGTAACCGGAAAATCGACCGGCAGTACTATCCACAAGGAGACAGGAATGAATATGCAGTCTGGATTCAAGCTTACCCGCATCGCTGCAGCCGCAGTTTCGCTCAGCCTCACCATGGCCGGCGCCGCGCTGGCGCAGGAAGTCGTCAAGATCGGCTACTCCGGTCCGTTGAGCGGCGGCGCCGCGCTGTATGGCAAGAACGTGCTCTCCGGCATGGAGATGGCGGTCAAGGAAATCAATTCGAAGGGGCTGGAAGTCGGCGGCAAGAAATACAAGCTGGAGATCGTGGCCCTCGACGACCAGTACAACCCGAGCCAGACCGGCATCAACGTGCAGCGCCTGGTCCAGCAGCACAAGACACCGGCGGTGCTGGTGCCTCATTCCGGCGGCATTTTCGCGGTGCAGGCCTTCAATGAGAAGTCCAATGTGCTGCTGCTGGCCTATACCAGCCTGCCGCAGGTGACCGCGCGCGGCAACAAGCTGACCGTGCGCATTCCGCCGGAATTCACCGGCTATGTCGATCCCTTCATCAAGCATGCGATGAGCAAGTACGGCAAGAACGCCGCCATCGCCAATGCCGACCATGACTATGCGAAGGCATGGACCGCCGCCTTCAAGCCGGCATGGGAAGCGGCCGGCGGCAAGATCGTGGCAGAGAATCCGATGTCCTACAACAAGGCCACCGATTTCTACAGCGGCGTGTCGCGCGTGATGCAGGCCAAGCCGGACGTGCTGTTCATCGGCGGCGCCTCGGAACCGACCGCGCTGGTCGCCAAGCAGGCTCGCGAACTCGGCTTCAAGGGCGGCTTCATCGTGATCGACCAGGCCAAGATGGACGAGATGTCCAAGGTCATCGGCGGCTACCAGCCGCTGGAAGGCGCGATCGGCGTGTTGCCGCTGGTGGAAGACACGCGTCCCGATGCGAAGGGCTTCGTCGAGCGTTACCGCAAGACGCATGACAATCGGGACCCGAGCTCGGAAGTGTCGCTCAACTATACGGCCGTGCATGCGACCGCGATCGCGATGAAACTGGCGAACTCGGTCACCGATCCGGTCGCGATCCGCGCCCAGATGGACAAGGCGATCAAGGAGCTGCCGAACGAAGCCAACCCGAACGATCTGGACGGTGTCAATGAAGCCGGCGGCATGCTGGCCAACACCTATGTCGGTACGGTCGAAGATGGCAAGGTAAAGGCGCTCAACCTGCGCAGCCTGGCCGCATCTAAGTAAGCATGGCCGGAAGCCCGCAATAGGGCTTGTGCATCACTGCAAGCCGGCGCCCGTGCCGGCTTGTTTCATTCAACTCGGACAGGGTTCATTTCAGCAGGGACATGGGTATGGAGCAACGAGCGAAGGCAGTGATCTGCCGTGAAATCAATCAGCCGGTGGTGGTCGAGGAAATCATCGTCGAGGCGCCGCGGCGCGACGAGGTGATGATCAAGCTGGTCGCCTGCGGCGTCTGCCACAGCGACCTGTCGGCGACCAACGGCACCATTCCCTTCCCGCCGCCGGTGGTCCTCGGCCATGAAGGCGCCGGCCGCATCGTCGCGGTAGGCGAGGGCGTCACCAACTTCAAGGTCGGCGATCATGTGGTCAGTTCCTTCGTCAGCATGTGCGGCAAATGCCGCTATTGCCAGACCGGGCGTCCGCAACTGTGCGACCAGGCCGGCAAGGCGATGTTCACCCTGCCTGACGGCACGGTGCGTACGCGCGACCTGTCTGGCAAGGCGCTGAACGTGTTCTCCGGCTGCGGCGTGATGGCCGAATACGCGACACTGCATACCGACAACGTGGTGAAGATCGATCAGCAGGTACCGCTCGACAAGGCAGCGCTGATCGGCTGCGGCGTGATGACGGGCGTCGGCGCCGCGGTCAACACGGCGAAGGTGGAGCCGGGTTCGATCACCGTCGTGTTCGGGTGCGGCGGCGTCGGGCTGAACGCGATCCAGGGCTGCGCGATCGCCGGCGCGCGCATGATCGTGGCGGTCGACACGTCCGATGCGAAGCTGGAAATGGCGAAACAGTTCGGGGCGACGCATGTCGTCAACAGCAAGAGCGAAGAGAATGTCGTCAAGACTATCCTCAAGCTGACCGGCGGCGCCGACTATGCGTTCGAATGCGTCGGCCTCGGCGACATCGCGGCGCAGGCTTACGGCGTGCTGGGCAAGGGCGGCACGGCGGTGGTGGTCGGCGTGGCAAACCAGAAGGACACGACCACGGTCAAGACAGCGTCGCTGACCTTCGGCGAAAAGACGCTCACCGGAAGCTATTTCGGTTCGGCGCGCCCGACCGAAGATTTTCCACGTCTCATCGGCCTGTACCGGGCGCAGCGTTTGAAACTTGATGAACTGATCAGCCGCACCTATACCGTCGATGAAGCGCCGCAGGCCTTCGCCGATCTCAGTGCCGGCCGCAATGCGCGCGGCGTCATCCTGTTTGAATAGGTCTCACACATAAGCGAAAAGACAAGCGCACCCATCGGAGACACAGCATGCAGAATCGAAACCAGCTCTACATCAACGGCCAGTGGGTGACGCCCTCCGGCCGCAACACCATCGATGTGATCAATGCCTCGACCGAGGAAGTCATGGCGACCATCCCCGATGGCGACGAAAACGATGCCCATGCCGCGGTGGCCGCGGCCCGTGCCGCGTTCGACGGCTGGAGCGCCACGCCGCCGGCCGCGCGCGCCGATTACCTGCGCAAGATTCATGAAGGCTTGAAGGCGCGCAGCCAGGAACTGGCGGAAGTCATTGCCGGGGAAGTGGGCATGCCGGTCAAGCTGTCGGCCGCGATCCAGGTAGGCTCGCCGGTCGCCAATTTCGGCTACTACGCCAAGCTTGCAGGCGAGTTCGAATGGGAAGAGGTGACGGGACATTCGCGCGTGGTGCGGGAAGCGGTCGGTGTCGCGGTCTGCATCACTCCCTGGAATTATCCGCTGCACCAGATCGCCGCCAAGGTGGCGGCCGCCATGGCTGCCGGCTGCACCGTCGTCCTCAAGCCGTCGGAAGTGGCGCCGCTCAATGCCTTCATCCTGGCCGAGGTGATCGACGCCGCAGGGGTGCCGCCGGGCGTGTTCAATCTCGTCAGCGGAACCGGCCCGGTGGTGGGCGAGGCGCTGGTGCGCCATGCCGACGTGGACATGGTGTCGTTCACCGGTTCGACCCGAGCCGGCAAGCGCATATCGGAAGTGGCTGCGGCCACGGTCAAGCGCGTGGCGCTGGAACTCGGCGGCAAATCCGCCTCCGTGATTCTCGACGATGCGGACCTCGGCGCCGCGGTCAAGGGCACGGTCAATGCCTGCTTCCTCAACAGCGGCCAAACCTGCTCGGCGCATACGCGCATGCTGGTCCCGGAATCGCGCTATGAGGAAGCGGCCGCGATTGCAGCCGAAGTGGCTGCCAAATTCACCGTCGGCGATCCCTTCGGCGGCACGGCCAAACTGGGGCCGCTGGTGTCGGCAGCGCAGCGCGACCGGGTGCGCGACTATATCCGCAAGGGCATCGAGGAGGGCGCGGAAGTTTTGTGCGGCGGTCCGGATGCGCCCGCCGACCTGCCCAAGGGTTATTACGTGCAGCCTACCGTGTTCGGCCGCGTCAAGCCGGACAGCACGATCGCGCAGGAGGAAATTTTCGGCCCGGTGCTGTCCATCATCACCTACAAGGACGAGGATGAAGCGGTGCGTATCGCCAACGGCACGCTCTACGGCCTGGCCGGCGGCGTCTGGGCCGGTTCCGACGAGCGAGCGCAGCAGGTGGCGCGCAGGCTGCGCACCGGGCAGGTGGATATCAACGGCGGCGCCTTCAACTTGTTCGCTCCCTTCGGCGGCTACAAGCAGTCGGGCCGCGGTCGTGAAATGGGCAAGTACGGGATGGAGGAATTCCTGGAATACAAGTCGCTGCAGTTCAAGCCGGGCGCGCAGGGGCTCGCAGGGAAGGCACCGTACTGAACGGGCGCGCCATTCCTAATGAACAATTAATTGGCCAGGCATAAGAACAAGAAGACCAAGGAGCAGTTCGAAACGAAAGCGGTAACACTCTCATAACAAGGCAGGAGACATCATGTTCAGCAAACTCGCAGCAAGCATCACCTTCGCATTTTCAATGGCCGCAGTATCCTCGGCACCATCGTTCGCGCAGTCGCCGGCGCAGAATTTTCCCAACAAGCCGATGAAGATCGTGGTCACCTTCACGCCCGGCGGCGCGCCCGACATCCTCGGTCGCTTGCTGGCCGACCGCATGTCGGCCGCCTGGGGTCAGCCGGTCGTGGTCGAGAACAAGCCGGGGGCGGGCGGCAACATCGGCGCCGATGCCGTGGCCAAGTCTGCGCCCGACGGCTATACGCTGCTGGTCGGCACCGTCGGCACCCATGCGATCAACGGCGCGCTGTATGAAAAGATGCCCTACGACATGGTGAAGGATTTCAGCCCCATCAGCCTGCTTGCCACCACGCCCAACATGCTGGTGGTGCCCAATAGCTCGCCGGCGAAGAATCTGCAGGAGTTCATCGCGCTCGGCAAGAAGGAAGGCAAGATGACCTTCGCTTCCTCCGGATCGGGCACCTCGATCCATGTGTCCGGCGAACTGTTCAAGACCCAGACCGGCATCGACATGCAGCACATCCCGTACAAGGGCCGCGCCAGTGCGATTCCCGACCTGCTCGGCGGCCGGGTGACGATGATGTTCGATAACATGCCGTCCAGCCTGCCGCTGGTGCGCGAAGGCAAGCTGCGAGCGCTCGGCGTCACCAGCGCCAAGCGTTCCGCCGCCGCGCCGGAGATCCCGACCATCGCCGAGCAGGGCCTGCCCGGATTCGAGGCGGTGTCGTGGTTTGCGCTGTACACCTCGCCCGGCGTTCCCAAGCCCATCGTCGACAAGCTGCAGGCGGAAGTGGCGAAGATTCTGAAGTCGCCGGACGCCTCGAAGAAGCTGCTCGATATCGGCCTGGACCCTGTCGGTTCCACCGCCGAGGAACTGGCGGCTTACCAGCGTTCGGAAATCGCGAAATGGAGCAAGGTGGTAAAGGATTCGGGCGCCAAGGCGGAATAACGCACGGGCGGGATGTCCGAAATGCGACGCCGTCGTTGATGTCTGCACGGGCATCCTGTAAAGTTTGCTCGCATGCAAGCAACGACAGCGTCGCACGCTCCAGCTGAGCCCGATTGAATCCTATTTAATCCGATTCAATCCGATTGAGCCCATCGAGTGCAGTTGCGTCTGAAAGGCCTGTCTCCAAGGTACCCACATGAATTCCCGCGACAACGATATCGAAGACCTGGCTTCCGCCGAGGAGCCCAAGACGGGCGAAGACCGTTATTTCATCACCGCGCTGTCGCGCGGGCTCGATGTGCTTTCCTGTTTCCGTTCCGGCGACGTGTCGCTGAGCAACCAGCAGATTTCCGAACGCTGCGGCCTGCCCAAATCCACCGTGACCCGCATCGTCTACACATTGTCCAAGCGCGGTTACCTGATCCAGGTCGAACCGGGCGGACGTTATGCGTTAGGCACCGCCACGCTGGCGCTGGGCAGCTCGATGCTGGCGCGCATGGATATCCGGCAGATCGCGCGGCCGCTGATGCAGGAACTGGCCGACTATGCCGGCGCGACGCTGGCGCTGGGCGTGCGCGACCGCTTGTCGATCATCTATACCGAAGTAGTGCGCAGCACGGCCACGCTGGCGCTGACGCTGCAGGTAGGTTCGCGCCTGCCGCTTGCGACATCGGCCATCGGCCGCGCCTATCTGGCCAACGCCTCGCTGCAGGAACGCAATGCGGTTGTCAAACTGGCGACCGAGCTCGACGATTCGGCCGGCGAAGCGATGCGGGAGGGCATTGCGCGCGGCTTGCAGGATTACCAGGAATACGGTTGCGCGACGTCGTTCTGCGACTGGCAGAAGGATGTTAACGGCATTGCCGTGGCGTTCCGCTCGAGCGGAACCATTCCCGCCATGGTAATGAATTGCGGCGGGCCCTCGTCGAGCCTGTCGAAAGAGTTCCTGCTGGAGGAAGTCAGGCCGCGCCTGCTGGAGCTGGTGCGCAGGCTTGAATCCTCAAGCTTTGGGTGACATGGCGAACACGCCATTGGCACGCAGGATGCGGCGCTCTCCGACCTGAAGGTAACAGGCGGCGAAGGTCAGCCGGCCGCCGCTGCGGTGAATTTCCACGCGCGCTTCCACCCAGTCGCCAGGATGCGCGGCTTCCATGAAGTCGGTCGTCAGGCTGACGGTGGCAGTGCGCTTGTCGGGATGGGCGCGCAGGATGGCAATGCCCAGGAAACTGTCGGCCAGCGTCGCCAGCATGCCGCCATGCGCGATGCCGTTGCCGTTCAGGTGGCCTGAGCGGATGTGAAGGCCGAATACCGCTTCTCGCTCGTTGATCTTTCTTTCATAAACCGGACCCAGCGCGCCGAAATACGGGCCGCCCCGGTCAAGCTTCTCGAAGCCTTCCGGCACTGGAAGGAAGTCTGTGTCTGGTTGTTCTTCTGCCATGGTTTTTGCCGTCTTGAGTGGATGGAGCATTGTAAAGGTCATTTACACACACGCATAGAGAAACGGTTCTGCATAGTAAAACTCCAGACGTAATTTCAAAATTCCCTGCACGATGGGGCAGAGCCTTTTCCGCCGGCGATGGAGTTGCGATCTCTTATAGCTCCCTTTTAGGTCCCTCATCTCCGCGCTTTACACCCGATGACGCAACTGCTAACATCGACCGCAATGTGTGGAACATTGTTTTGCTCTGCAAAACTATAGCCGGTGCATCGACGCTGGCATGCGAAGAAAACCGAATAGGACAGGAGAGACGCGAGCATGGACACTGCGCAGTACGAGATCAAGGGCGACGTCGCCGTCATCAACCTCAACAATCCGCCGATCAACGGCCTGGGCCTGAGCCTCCGGCGCGGCATCATTGCCGGTGTCGAGCGTGCGCAGGAAGATGCGGCGGTGAGGGCCATCGTGCTGATCGGGACCGACCGCGCCTTCTCCGGCGGCGCCGACATCAAGGAATTCGGCACGCCCAAGTCCAGCCAGGAACCCAACCTGTTGACCGTGATCCGCATCGTCGAATCCTCATCCAAGCCGGTCATCGCAGCCATCAGCGGCGCATGCATGGGCGGCGGGCTGGAACTCGCGCTGGGCTGCCATTTCCGCATTGCCAGGCCGGATGCGCAGATCGCGCTGCCCGAAGTCAAGCTCGGCATCCTGCCCGGCGCCGGCGGCACGCAGCGCCTGCCGCGCGTGGTTGGCCTCGACACCGCCCTCAACATGATCGTTTCCGGCAATCCGGTAGCGGCCGCCAAACTGAAGGACACTGCGCTGTTCGACGACATGGTGGAAGGCAACCTCGCGGAAGCCGCTCTTGCCTTCGCGCGCAAGGTGATCGACGAGAACCGGCCCCTCAAGCGCGTGCGCGACATGCGCATCAATGAACCGGGCGGCGAAGCCTATCTTGCATTCGCCCGCAATACTGTCGCTGCCACCACGAAACACTTCCCCGCGCCGCTCAAGTGCGTCGAGGCGGTCACCGCCGCCTTCGCCAAGCCTTTCGACGAAGGCATGAAAATCGAGCGCGAAGCCTTTGTCTGGCTGATGAACACCCCTGAATCCCGCGCTTTGCGCCATGCCTTCATCGGCGAGCGTGCCGCCGCCAAGATTCCCGATGTGCCGTCCGACACGCCCACGCGTAAGATCGAACGGGTTGCGGTGATCGGAGCCGGCACCATGGGCGGCGGCATCGCGATGAACTTCCTCAACGCCGGCATTCCGGTCGTACTGCTCGAAATGAAGCAGGAAGCGCTCGACCGCGGCATCGCCACCATTCGCAAGAATTACGAAAATTCGGTCAAGAAGGGCAAGCTGAGCAGCGAAAAGCTGGAACAGCGCATGGCCTTGCTGACCTCGACGCTGAGTTACGACGAGATCGGATCGGCCGACCTGGTCATCGAGGCGGTGTTCGAGGACATGGGGGTGAAGGAGCAGGTGTTCACCAGGCTCGACCAGGTCATGAAGCCGGGCGCCATCCTGGCCAGCAACACCTCCACGCTGGACATGAACCGGATCGCCGGTTTCACCAAGCGTCCGCAGGACGTGGTCGGCCTGCATTTCTTCAGCCCGGCCAATGTGATGCGCCTGCTGGAAATCGTGCGCGCCGAGCAGACCGGCAAGGATGTATTGGCTACCGTGATGCAGCTTGCCAAGACCATCAAGAAGGTCGGCGTGGTCTCGGGCGTCTGCGACGGCTTCATCGGCAATCGCATGCTCAAGTTCTACCGCAACCAGGCCAATGCACTGCTGGATGAAGGCGCATCGCCGCAGCAGATCGACCGCGCTCTGGAGAAGTGGGGCATGGCGATGGGCCCGTTCCGCATGGGCGACCTGGCCGGCCTCGATATCGGCTGGGCGGTGCGCAAGCGCCAGTATGCGGAGAATCCCGGCATGAAGCGTTCGGTCATCGCCGACCGCCTGTGCGAACTCGGCCGCTTCGGGCAGAAGACGGGCAAGGGCTGGTACCGCTATGAAGCCGGCAAGCGCGACGCGCTGCCCGATGCGGAAGTCGATGAAATCATCAAGGCGGCGCGCGCCGAGGCTGGCGTCACGCCGCGCAAGATCAGCGACGAGGAAATCGTCGAGCGCTGCATGTTCGCGCTGGTCAACGAAGGCGCCCGCATTCTCGAGGAAGGCATTGCCGCGCGCGCCTCCGACATCGACATGGTCTATCTGACCGGTTACGGCTTCCCGGCGCACCGCGGCGGACCGATGCTGTATGCGGAAACCGTGGGCCTGCCGAATGTCGTCGAGAAGATGCGCCGCTTCGCGGCGATGCCCGGCGCGGACAAGGCCTTCTGGACGCCGGCGTCCTCGCTGGTATGCATGGCCAACAGCGGCGAGTCGTTCAGCTAGCAAGCTATTTGGATACGCCGGCGGGTGGCCGCCGGCGGTTGCCTTGTTCAAAGCCCGTTCAAACTATTCAAAGAACGTAAAAGGAATTCACCGTGAATGATGCAGTCATTGTCTCCACCGCCCGTACCGGACTCGCCAAGTCGTGGAAGGGCGCCTTCAACATGACCTACGGTGCCACGCTGGGCGCGCATGCGGTGCGCGCCGCGGTCGAGCGCGCCGGCATCGATCCGGCGGAAGTGGAGGATGTGCTGATGGGCGGCTCGCTGTCGGAAGGCACCACCGGCGGCAACGTCGCCCGAGCCATCGCATTGCGCGCGGGCCTGCCGGTATCTGCGGCCGGCGCGACCGTCAACCGTTTCTGTTCCTCCGGCCTGCAGACCATCGCCATGGCTGCCCAGCGCGTGATGGTCGACCGCGTCCCCGTCATGGTGGCCGGCGGGGTGGAATCGATCTCCTGCGTGCAGAACGAGACCAACCGCCACATGCGGCAGGATCCGTGGCTGATGGAGCACAAGCCGGAAATCTACTGGAGCATGTTGCAGACCGCCGAACAGGTCGCCAAGCGCTACAACATCTCGAAGGAAGCCCAGGATGAATACGGCGTGCGCAGCCAGCTGCGCGCGGCGGCTGCGCAGGCTGCCGGCAAGTTCAATGATGAGATCGTGCCGATGACCACCACCATGGGCGTGGTCGACAAGGAAAGCGGCCGCATCACCATGCGGGAAGTGACGATCTCGACGGATGAGGGCATTCGCCCCGACACCACGCTCGAAGCCGTGTCGAAGATCCGCTCGGCATTGCCGGGAGGCGTCATCACCGCCGGCAATGCCAGCCAGTTTTCCGACGGATCATCGGCCTGCGTGGTGATGGACGGCAAGCTCGCCGAACGCCGCGGCATCCAGCCGCTCGGCATCTTCCGCGGATTCACGGTGGCTGGCTGCGAACCGGACGAGATGGGCATCGGCCCGGTGTATGCGATTCCGCGGCTGCTTGAGCGCAACGGCCTGAAGATGGAAGACATCGGCCTGTGGGAACTGAATGAAGCCTTCGCCTGCCAGGTGCTGTACTGCCGCGACAAGCTGGGCATTCCCGATGAACTGCTCAATGTCAACGGCGGTGCGATCGCGGTGGGCCATCCTTATGGCGTCACCGGCTCGCGCCTGACCGGCCATGCGCTGATCGAAGGCAAGCGGCGCGGAGCGAAGTACGTGGTGGTCACCATGTGCGTCGGCGGCGGGCAGGGCGCGGCAGGCCTGTTCGAAGTCTGCTGAAGCGACGCATTGAAAGAACAAGAGACGGAAGGAGACAAGCGATGGGCGTCAAACAATTATTCCAGCTCGACGGCAGGATCGCGCTGATCACCGGCGGTTCGCGCGGCCTGGGCCTGCAGATGGCCGAGGCGCTCGGCGAAATGGGTTGCAGGCTCGCCATCAGCGCCCGAAAGGCCGATGAACTGGCCGAGGCGAAGCGGCATCTCGAAGGCATGGGCTATGAAGTTCTCACCGTGGTCAACGACCTCTCGAAGAACGAACAGATTCCCGCGCTGGTGGACGAGGTGGTGCAGCGTTTCGGGACCATCGACATCCTCGTCAACAATGCCGGCGCCACCTGGAGCGCGCCGGCGGAAGAATATCCCGACGAGGCATGGCACAAGGTGCTGGGACTCAACGTGGACTCGCTGTTTTTCCTGGCGCGGGAAGTGGCGCGGCGCTGCATGATTCCTCAGAAGTCGGGCAAGATCATCAACATCGCCTCGGTCGCCGGACTGCGCGGCAGCGCCACCAACGTCACGACGATCGCCTACCATACCTCGAAGGGGGCGGCGGTCAACTTCACCCGCGCGATCGCTTCGGAATGGGGCAAGTACAACATCAACGTCAATGCGATCTGCCCCGGCTTCTTTCCGTCCAAGATGTCGGCCGGCCTGCTGGAAAAGGTCGGCGATGCCATCATTGCCCGTGCGCCGCTGCATCGCATCGGCGGCGACGAAGACCTGAAGGGTGTAGTGGTGTTCCTCGCATCCGAGGCATCGCGCCACATCACCGGCCAGGCGATCGCTGTGGACGGCGGCGTCAGCGCGGTTTAAGCGCGCCGGCGAACCGCCATCCCGAAGCCCAAGCTCCAAGTTCTGAATCCATCATCCGAGCCGCTCACATTTCCGACAGACTACATCATGACCCTCGATCCCCAAGACCGTTTCGTCGGCACCCGCCCGGTGGCTCCCCAGCATGCGTTCGACATCGACCGCCTGGCAGCTTTCATGCGCCAGAATGTCGACGATTTTCGCGGCGAGCTGCAGGTTGAGCAATTCAAGGGCGGCCAATCCAATCCCACCTTCCTGCTGACGGCCGGCGGCCGCCAGTATGTGATGCGGCGCAAGCCGCCGGGCACGCTGCTGCCTTCGGCGCATGCGGTGGACCGCGAATACCGGGTCATCAGCGCACTGGCCGGTACCGACGTGCCGGTCGCCAAGGCACACGCGCTGTGCGAAGACGATTCGATCATCGGCAGCGCCTTCTACATCATGGATTACGTGCAGGGCCGCATCCTCTGGAATTCAGCATTGCCTGGCTTCGAAGCCGCGGAGCGCAGCGCACTGTTCACGGAAATGAACCGTGTCATCGCGGCGCTGCACAACGTCGACTATGAAGCGGTCGGCCTGGGCAGCTATGGCAAGCCGGGCAGCTACATCGAACGGCAAGTGGCGCGCTGGACCAAGCAGTACCGGGCGTCGGAAACCGAGCGCATCGAGGCGGTGGAAAACCTGATCGACTGGCTGCCGCGGCATATTCCCACGGGCGATGAGACGCGGGTAGTGCATGGAGACTTCCGCATCGACAACGTGATCTTCCATCCGACCGAGCCGCGCATTCTGGCGGTGCTGGACTGGGAATTGTCGACGCTTGGCCATCCGCTGGCCGACTTCGCCTATCACTGCATGACCTGGCGCATGCCGCAGGGCCGATCGCGCGGACTGGACGGCGTGGCGCTGGCCGAACTGGGCATCCCGACCGAGGAAGAGTATGTGCGGATGTACTGCGAGCGCACCGGCCGTTCGGATCTTTCGAAGAGCGACTGGGAATACTACATGGTGTTCAACATGTTCCGCCTGGTCGGCATCCTGCAGGGCATCGTCAAGCGCGCGCAGCTGGGTAATGCCGCCAGCGCCGACGCGGTGGAAACCGGCAAGCGCACCCGGCCACTGGCGGAGCAGGCGTGGGCGCTGGTGGAGCGCATAGAGAAACGCGGCTGATCGCTCTCGCCGACTGCGTGCGGCGGCCTGTCATGCCGCCGATGCCGGCAATCCGAAGATGCGGTCGAAGACCCAGCCGAATATGAAGGTATAGACCAGGAAGAAAATGGACAGGCCGATGTCCATCAGCAGCGACTGCATCAGGCTCACATCCAGCCACCAGGCGATGAGCGGCACCAGCAGCACAATCAGTCCGCCTTCGAATCCCAGCGCATGCGCGGCACGCCGCGCAAGGCTACGGCCGCGCACAGCCTGCACCGCTTCCCAGCGTTCGAACAGGGCATTGAATCCCAGATTCCAAAGTACCGCGATGGCCGAACACGCGATCGAGAGCGTGGTTGCATGCGCCAATCCCTTGTCCGACAGGGCGAAAAAACTAACGCTGCAGATGGTGATGGCGATCGCCTCGTACAGGCAGACATAGACGACCTTGCGTTTTATTCCTTGCAAACCGGTTCCCGTTTATTTCTTGTTGCAAACTGACCGGGCGGATGCCTGGCCGGGCGAACAGGCATTGTAAGCAATTCGGCGCAATCCTTCCGGCCTCAATTGCGACTGCGGCATGCCGAGCCCGCTTTATACCAATCCCAAGTCATGACATGACAAATGAGATCGATGGATTTTTTCGTCTGGCAAGGCGCGGGACGAATCCATAGCGGGCTATGGATGACGAGTGCAATGCGGCCAGACGGAAAAAGACGCGGTCTCATGTCATGAAATGGCTTGGGATTGGTATTACTCATGCGGCATTGATACAAGCCGTACACATTACGCTACATACATCCGGTAACTCTCCTTACGCTTTTCTCGTAGGCGGAAAACACGCTTCGGCCTTTAATACCGTCATGGACAAGCGCACCGCTGGCATGCAGTTGAAGCAGGCGATACGTCATGCATGCGCTTAGCCGACCTTTCCATGGGTTGGGCGCAAGCCGCAACCGACAGATGCATTGCCTAGCGAGGAGAAATAATGAAAGCATTCCTGTTACCCGCGGCCGCCGCCTGCGTCATGCTCGGCGGCTGTGTCGCCGTTCCGGTCAGCGACCCCGGCGTCCATGTCAGCGGCAGTGCCCGCGTGTATAGCCATCCGGCTGAAAGGTATCCACGCCACGTGCATCCGAACTACCCGCGAGGCCGTGGCTACGATCGCGACGGCGACGGCGTTCCTAACCGGCACGATCGCCGTCCGAACAATCCCCACCGATACTGATTTGTCGATAGCCGAAAGCCGTGAGGTGCCTCGCATGCCGCACGAACCCGAGTTTTTCTTGAAAGGATTCCAGTCATGAATGCCAAAAAGCTTGTCACCACCCTGCTTGCCGCTCTGGCGCTCACCTCCGCAAGCCTGTCCGCGGTCAGCGCGCAGGGCATGCCGCCTTCCGGTATTGATCAAACTCAGGCACAGATCCGCGTGCGTATCGAGCAGGGGATAGCCAGCGGACGGATCAATCCGCGCGAAGCCGACGCGCTATATCAACGCGAGCGCGAACTGCACGTGCGCGAGATGCAGATGCGGCGTGATGGCCGCGCCTCGCCGCATGAGCGGGCGGCACTGAGGCATGATCTGGAGGCCATGCGCGTCGATGTCGAACGTGCGATGTCGCGACACTCGTCAGCCTCAAGTTTTCCTGCAACGCGGCCGGGCAGCGATGTGGCGAACGCACATATCAGGGCACGCATAGAACATGGCATCCGCAGCGGACAGCTGACGCCGCGTGAAGCCGGCAGGCTGCGTGTACAGGAACGTGAGCTTTACCACCTCGAAGCCCGGTTCAGTTCCGACGGCTACCTGTCGAGAGGAGAAAGACGCCAGTTGCGGGAAGAGCTTGCCATTCTGGACCGCGACATTGAACGCCTGATGGCGAATCGGCGCTATCGCTGAACCGAACATTGCGCACTGCCGAATCCGGGCAAGCAGAAGTTTCCGCGCTGAACCAATGCTGCCTGGCTTGCGTCCTTCATTTTTTCCCGCCGCCTTGCGTGTGTGCAAAGAAAAGAAATGTTTCGCAGCATATGCTCTTATTGTAGTAATCGATCCTTACTGCACTGCACTGCACTGCACTGCACTGCAGCAAGGCAAAGGTCGGGTTGGTATAAGTCATCCTCCGTGATGGAACAATGACGGAGAGTGACTTCTTCATGCACGCGTTTCATTGGAAATGAAACCGTCGCTTTCGATACTGCGCAAGAGGAAGCCAGATCCTTTTTCAGAATTTCCGGCCGGGAGCAACTGCCGCAAGCATTCGACTCTCTAGATTAGATTCCCCGTTCCCTCACGCTGTCTACACTGGCAAAGGCTGCATTATGAATAAGCGAGCACTCGATCAGCAGCTCAAGAGATGGGCGCGGCTAGGCTATAGCGCCAGAGGGGTGATTTATCTGGTGATTGGCGGCCTGGCTCTGCTTACTGCTTTTGGTGAACGGGGCGGCAAAACCACGGATTCAAAAGGCGCCATACTCAAAATCATGGAACAGCCTTTCGGGAGCGTGATGATTTTTTTGCTCATCGTAGGTTTGCTCGGCTATTCCACCTGGAGACTGATTCAGTGTATCAAAGACCC
Organism: Noviherbaspirillum album; assembly: GCF_035916955.1. Classification (NCBI taxonomy): domain Bacteria; kingdom Pseudomonadati; phylum Pseudomonadota; class Betaproteobacteria; order Burkholderiales; family Oxalobacteraceae; genus Noviherbaspirillum; species Noviherbaspirillum album. Next base: position 35,012 of record NZ_JAWIIV010000025.1, read on the forward strand.
GGATGGTCATGGGTCAACAGGAAAAGGTCTGGCGGTGCGATTCGGTTTGTTCGTCAGTGCGGTCACGCACTTGCTGCTGGCCTTCTGGGCAGGCAGGCTGTTGATGGGTGCCGGCGGCGGGTCGCCGCAGGGCGGTGGAACCAGTTTCCTGACGACGAACCTTGGCCAGATCGCTCTCGGCATTGCGGGAGCCGCCGTGATAGTGACGGGATTTGCACATATCTATAAGGGCATTACCGCCGGGTTTGAGAAATACATGAGTATTCCTGCCGACAAGCGGAACTGGGCAAGGGCGGTTTGCCAGTTTGGGTTGATTGCCCGAGGCGTTGTGTGGCTGATCGTCGGCTGGCTATTGATACAAGCCGCGTGGATGGCCAAAGGCGGCGAAATAGACGGGACCTCCGAAGCCCTGCAAGCGCTGCGCGACCATGCATATGGACCATGGTTGCTGGGAATCGTGGCCGCAGGGCTGTTCGCATTCGGCATCTACTGCATCATGGAGGCAGTGTATCGCCGCATAAATACCTCGATCGTGGACCAGAGGTAACGTCTCACGGCCGTGCGGTTGCCACGATAAGGTCCGACTTTTGGCAAGCAGGAACCGAGGTTCCTGCCTTCGCCGCAGCTCATGAGGTCAGTGCCAATAAAGATTCGGCAAGCGGCAGGGAAGTCATGCGGCCTTGAATCCGTTTCGCAGTACAGGATTGATACGCCGAAGCACGAGGCTGCAGGCAGCCGCAATCATGACTGCCGCAAGCAGCAAGGCAGCGAGCATCGAAAGCGGCAACGAACCAGAATGCGGACGCGGTTGAAAAACAGGCAAACCTTGCGCTTCCTGCATTCCGAATCGCCGTTCCTCAAATACCAGCGGATAAAAGTAGTGCCGCAGCCGAGCATGGAATTCGGCAATGCGATCGCGGTACGCGAGCTGTGCCTGCAAATCGGTATCGGCAAGCCTGTGCAGGGCGAGCTGCGCGGCGGCGGCAGGCATTAGCCAGGCGCTGCGCTGCGTCCATGCTTCTCGCTGCAACATGCTCTGTGCATAGGCGGCAGCTTGCGCCGACACGGCTTCATCGCCGACCTGGTGCATCGCGTAATACCATTTCCAGTGGAACCGTCCGGTCACAGGCGGCGTGCCGCTCCACTGCGGATGGGTGCGGAAGAATTTTTCCATCACGGCGTTTCGCGGCAGATCCCAGCCTTGATGCACTTCCTGGCGTTGGGCCATTGCCAGTTCGACTCCTTTGCCTACCGGGACCAGCCGGTTGATGGCAGCGTTCGCCAGTGTGGGCAGCACCAGGGTCAGGACGACGAAGACACCGAGCAGGGCGGCGGCTGCCGCGGCAGAAGTGCGGGCAAGCGTGCCGGCGAGGGCGCCGGCGCCTATCCAGAAGGCGGTATATAGCGCGGCGACCGCAATGACCGCGGCCGATAGCGGCAGGCCGGCGGAAGCATTCAGGAGGCCAACCACCAGCGGCAGCAGTACGGCCGCCATGACGAGTCCGTATCTCAGCCAGGCGCGCCGACGCCACAGGCGGCCGGATTGCAGGGGCAGCGACATCAACAATCGCAGACGACCGGATTCGCGCTCGGCGGTCATCCAGTCATGCGTAAGTGCAATCACGAATAGAGGAACGAGATAGATCAGCACGAAGGCGAAGTCGAACTTCCCGAGCAGAACCAATTCCGGATTGAAGGTTTCCGACTCATAAAGCTGGGAATGCAGCCCCAGCATGCGCACGCGCAGCGCCGCCGGCTGCAGGTCGCGCTGGCCGAAGGCGATAAATGCCAGCGGAGATGGCGTGTCCCAGGTGAGGTGGAATCCGTAATAGGCGGCCGAACCGGCGTCAGTGCCCTTGCCGTATTTGGCAATGAATGCCTTGTGGTCTTCCTGGTGGACGGCCGTTAGACGCGCAAGCGCCGCGGTTTGTGCATTGACGGCGCGATAACCGTTCCAGATCGCGAGCGAAGCCAGTATCAGCAGCAAGGCCAATGCGCCTGCGGCCAGGCGGGAGTGAAGAATGATGCGCAGTTCCAGCATCACGGATCTCATGCCGCTCTCCTTTCCAGACGTTTTCCGAGCAGCGCGATGGCAAGCATCAAGGCTGCAAGCCAGCCTGAAAGTACCGCGAACGAAGGCAGCACATGCGTGCCCAGGATGGCGGCAACTGGACGCGGGTCGGGCGAGAAGCGCGGCAGCGCCTGCCAGTTGTTCCGGCTGATGCGCTGTTCCTTGTCGTTGTGGTAATGCACTTGTTCTGCATGCATGCGGTTGAGTGCCTGGATCAATGCGTAGCGGTATCGCTCGGCATCGTTAAGGAAGCGGGCATAGCTGTCTCCGTCGCTGCCGGCGAGCGCGGCGGACAGGCGGCGTACCGCGATCGTCGGGCTGATTGGCGAAAAAGCGTGCACCCAGTTGCTTTGCGCCTGCTGGCGCTGAAAGCCGTCCTGCATGTAGCGATCGAACAGATCGCTGGTCATGCGTTCGCCCTCGGCCATCAGCAGGCCACCGTAGTTGACAGGCAAGTCTTCTATCTTCTTCACGCCGTAGCGTGCCAGGGTCTTTTCCCGGAAGTCCCGGAAATAGGGATCGTCCGGATTGTGACTGTCGCCGATGGCCGCCAGGTCCTTGTGGATGGCGACGTCGGTTTCAATGCGCGTAGGCAGAACGATGCGGTGCGAGGCAAGATCGGGGATCATGCGCGGAAGCAGGATGACCACCGCTATCCACAGCCCTGTGAACACGATCAGCGCATCGCGCGCGCGGGCGGAAAAGGCTGAAATGGCAACCGCTGCGCAGGTCCACATCAGCAGATACAGCGTATAGCCGGCAAGCATGAGCAGCGCCGCCGGCGCGGTGCCGGCAGACGTGAAGGCGAGCCAGGCAATGCCGGCGAATGCCGGCAGCGCGAGCAGCCCTGCAACCAGTGCATGGGCGAGCAGTTTGCCAAGAAGAAGATTGCGGCCGGAGATGCCTTGGGCGATGGAAAAGCGCAGTTGGCCGCGTTCACGTTCGCGCGCAATACTGCCGAAGGCAAGAAAGCCGATCAGCAAAGGCACCAAGGTCTGCAGCACGAAGGCCGGCGTGAGCAGGCCGAATCGCAGCAGCACCGATGACTGGCCGGCATCGCTGAAGTTGGCGGAATTCTGGCGGTGGCCTTCGAGGTACAAGGTATGGCCGGTAAAGGGATCGACGCCGAAGTCGAAGAAAGCCAGCGGACTGAGTGGCCGGAATACGTAGTGGCCGTAATGCGAAACGCGGTGCGGATGGCGGTCTGGCTGGGCATTCCATTGCTGGTCGGCCAGGGATTGAAATCGATTGCGCTCGCTTTCGATCGCATGCCTGTGCTCGAAACCCACTAACGTGGCGGTCAGGGTCAGCAGCAGCATGACGGCAACCGCGCTCAGCGCGACGCGGCTGCGCAGCAGCGCGCGCCATTCTTCCCGGGTGACGGCCCGCACGGTCTGCCAGCTTGCGGTGCGCGCCTTCATGCCTGCCTGCTCCACGCGGCGTCCCCGGGCATCCCCTGTCCGGCGTAATGACGATAGAGCCGGCGCACATCGAAGCGCTCCGTGCCGGAGGCGCTGAATTCCTCCACGATGCGTCCCTGGGCAAGAAAGCCGATGCGATCGGCGACTTCTGCCGCGCTCAGCAAATCATGCGTCACCATGAAGATGGCAATGTCGCGGGAGCGCAATTGCTTGAGCAGCCGGTTGAGTTCGCTCGTGGCCTGCGGATCGAGGCCGGTGTTGGGTTCATCCAGCAGCAATACCGGCGTCTCGCGGGCCAGCGCCAGTCCTATGGCAACCTTTTGCCGCATGCCCTTGGAAAATCCGCCCAGCCTGCGGTCCCAGGCCGCACGGTCAAGCCCGACCGATTCCAGGGCCTGTTCGATACCGGCGCCGTCCTTCATCGGCATACCGGCCAGGCGCATGAAGTAGTCGATGTTCTCGCGCGCCGACAGATGGTCATACAGCGCGACATTCTCCGGTACATAGGCAAGCTGCGCGCGCGCGGACAAAGGGTCTTGCGCAACCTCGTGGCTGCAGACGCGCACGCTGCCCGATGTCGGGCGAACGAAACCGAGGAAGGCATTGATCATCGTCGATTTTCCGGCGCCGTTGCCGCCGAGGAGGGCATAGATTTCTCCTCGTCTGACATGCAGGTCGGCGCCGCGCAGAACGGGCGTGGCGTTATAGGATACGACGAGAGAACTTGCCGCCAGCGCGGCGCTGTCTTCAGTGGTTGTTGTTGACATGATCGGTCCGGTTGTAAGAGCAAGGCCGCCCTAGAATTTCGCCTGCAGGCCGAGCACGACGGTACGCGGATTACCGACCGTCACCCAGGTCCGCTGGAAGGAACTGGTGTAATAGGTCTTGTCGAACAGATTGTCGACATCGAGGGACAGTCGAAGCGCCGGGCTGATGCGCCAGTATGCCGCGAGTCGGGCGACGGTGTAAGACGGCAGCTCGAAGGCGGGTGCGCCTGCGGCAGCCTGAGCCTGCGTGCGCGCCTCGCCAAGACGCTTGGCGCTGTAGGTGAAGCCGCCGCCGATGCCATAGCGGGTGCCGTCGCTGAATGCATCTTCATACATGGCGAGAACGCTGCCGTTAATGCGAGGAATATTCAGCAGTCGGCCGCCGGCTTCAAGCAGATTGTCGCGTTCGACCGACGCATCGATGTATGCGAGGCTGGCATTCAGCCGCCAATTGCGGCTGAGCTGGCCGGTCAGATCGAAATCCATGCCGCGGCTGCGGACTTCTCCCGCCGCTATCGAAAAGCCGGCATTGACCGGGTCGGCAGTCAGCACATTCTTCTTGCGGATCTCGTACAGCGCCAGCGTTGCCCCCAGCGTTTTCGATTCGTTTTCCCATTTGGCGCCGACTTCGGCGGCACGTCCCGACTCCGGATCGAATGGCGATGCGCTTGCGCTCGATCCGTTGTTCGGTCGGAACGACTTGCCGGCATTGGCAAACAACGTCCATTGGGGATTCGGCAGATAGCTGATTCCAATGCGTGGCGATGTGGCGGTCGGACTTTGCTCGATGCGCGCGCCGGTCCTGTTGTTGAGCAGGGATTGATCATAGCGGTCGAAGCGCACGCCGCCCAGCAGGCGCCAATGTTCGCCCAGCGACATTGTGTCCTGCAGGTAGAAGGCGAGGTTCTTCTGTTCTTCGCTGGTGTCGGTATTCGGCAGCGGCACGGGCTGCGGCTGGCCGTAGACCGGGTTGAAAACGTCGATCGCATAAGGAGCGGCCGAGGTCGGATTCGCGCGTAGCATGCGCTGGTCGAAATCCAGACGATAGGTTTCCATGCCGGCCAGCAGTTCATGTGCGACGGCACCGGCTTGCAGCCGTCCGATCAACTCGGCCTGCAGCGTCACGTCGTCGGATGCATAGTCGCGAAAGCGACGCTGGCGCCGAAGGGTGCGCTCGTCTGGCTGGAGCGCCGGTTGTGCTTCTGTCGAATAACCCTTGAGGCTGCCTTCCTTGTACGACAGGCCGACACGGCTGGACCATTGCGCGTTGAACATGTGTTCAAGCGCAAGCTGATGCGTCTGGTTGTCGATACGAATGTCGCCATCCGCGGGTTCGCCGAGAAAGCGCGAACGCGGCACGTCGCCGAGGCGGTTGCCGATGGCCACGATGCCGCGGTCGAGCGGAGTTTCGTGGCGCAGCACCTCGCCGCTGTAATCGAGGCGGGTCGAGGGCGTGAGTTTCCAGGTCAGCGCGGGGGCGATGATGGCTCGCTGCGTATCGACATGGTCGCGGAAGCTGCCGCGCTTTTCCACTGCGACGTTGAGCCGATAGGCGACGCGCTCGCCGAGCGGTCCCGTCGTATCAAGCGCGGTGCGGTAGAAATCGTCGCTGCCGGCATAAGCTTCGATTGAATGGGCCGCTTTCCACAACGGTTTCTTGGTGACGACGTTGATGGTTCCGCCGGGCTCGCTGGTGCCGTACAGCGATGCGGCAGGCCCCTTGAGGAATTCGATGCGCTCGACGTTGGCGGTATCGCGCGGGGCATTGAAGCCGCGGTTGCCGGAGAAGCCATTGAGCAGCAGCGGCATGCCGTTGTTGATATCGCCGGCAAGGCCGCGTATGGCGACGTTGTCCCACAAGCCGCCGAAATTGTTCTGGCGTGAAATGCCGCCGACATAATCGAGAGCATCATCGATGCGCGTGGCGCCGAGGTCATCCAGCGTCTGGCGCGACATGATGCGGACCGACTGCGGCAATTCGCGCAAGGGAAGATCGGTCTTGGTGCCGCTGGCTTCATCGGCGTGGTAACTGCCGGATTGCCTTCGACCTACGACTTCGACAGCGGGAAGAGAAGCTTCCGTATCCGTCACCGCATTCTGTGTCGGTGCGGTGGTCTGCGCGGAGGCGGGAATAAGGACACAGCTGCCGAGCGCAGCAATGCCGGAGAGCGCTGCGCGCCGGCTCATGAGGAATCGCATGTATGGGTTCCGCTGTTTTTATGATTTGAGAGACTGAAATAATTGCCGGCGGGTAGATTTCAGGTTAAGTGCAACCTTGTTGCAAACAACGGTGAATAATAAGTTAAGTCATTTCAAAGTGCAACCATGTTGCATTTTATGCGAGGGCATTGGCGGCTAATCTTGAACAAGCCGCTGAAGAAAAAATACGTGTCCGGCGGAGAGCTAGGCTACACCGGGAGCCATCCATGCTTCCACGTACCTTCAATGAACTTTCGCTTTAGAAGTTTCGCTTTGCTGAGCTGTCCTTTGCCGGAATTTCTCCGGAGGCGTCCAGGAGATGACTCATTCGAAAGACGCGAATTCTTAGCGCCAATATCCATGTCCGGCACACATCATCATTGCGCCGGATCGCCTCTCGACGGAACCCGAGGAACCTAAGGGACAAGCACCGCCTCCAAGCTGAGCAATTTAACAACCTTTAGGAGAGGAAACATGGGCATCCTGAGCAATATCTTCGGCAAGATTTTTCCCTCGTCGCATGCTGCCAATACGCAAGGCCAGCAGCCATCCGCGCAACCGGGCGCGCAGTCAAGCGCGCAACCGTCGCAGCCAGCGTCGCCTCAGGCCGCGCCCGCCGCGCCATCCCAGCCGGCGCCTGCTCAAGCCGCTCCCGTCGCAATGGAACAGGTCGATGTCGAGCAGATCCTGAACGACATGGCCCGGAAGAACTCCCAAAAGCTTAACTGGCGCACCTCTATCGTCGATCTCCTCAAGCTGCTCGATCTCGACAGCAGCCTGGCAGCCCGCAAGGAGCTCGCGCAGGAATTGCAATACAGCGGCGACACGAGCGATTCCGCGGCAATGAACATCTGGCTGCACCGGCAAGTCATGAACAAGCTGGCGGCCAACGGCGGCAAGGTTCCCGCCGATCTAAAAGACTAAAAGTCAGGGGCCAAGGGCCCCCGCATTTCCCGCACGCATTTCCCGCAATCTGGCGCCGGTGTTTATTCATCAAGCCCGGCATGCCAGGCGGCATAAGGCGTATTCTTTGCAAGGTGGCGGTTGTAATCCGGCGCGCCATCATTCCACCATACCGGACCGCGCTCTCCCAATGCAAGCTTGGCTGCGTGCACGGCAGCGCGCGCTGCTGAAAGCGCCTCGCCATCCTTCGTCCGCTGTGCGGCGGCAACCGCTCGCCGAGCCGTCATCAGCTCCGAAGTAAGACTGCGCCTCCGCGCTTCCGGCAAAGATGGATCGGACATGCGCCACAGCCGTCCACGCACGACGAAGTAGCGTCCGTCCGGAGTTACAGGATAATTGATGGCGACTCCTTGCGATGTTGGAGATGCGTAGCGCGATCGCGCCGCTCGAGGCGCATGAGCCGCGCTGCGGGCTTGCAAATATCGACACCGCAGGAACGAAAAAAATCTTTCGGCGCGATCCGGGTTCCAGCCATGCAATTGCATCTTGGGAAACTCAATCACGTCGCGACGGGCTTCCAAGGAGCCATGAAGCTGGAAAACGCATTCGGTGCCGGCAAGACGATCACTTTGAGATGTATTCGTTGCCGAAGGGCAACATTATGCGTTAATCTTTTGTCTGGCCCAGTCTTGATGCGCATTCATGCTTTTTCATTTCATTACCCGCTCACTGAGGCTTACCCCTGAGAAGCAACGGTTTCTACGCCATCACGGACGGTTGGTTTGCGCCTGGCCAGCCGTCTGCGTGATACTTGGCATTCTGCTTTGGGGATTGCTTGCATCGCTGATCGAGACCAACCGCCAGCACCTGGAAGATGAAGCGCGTGTCGATGCAGACATGCTGTCTTCCACCTATGCCAGGCAGATATCCCACACCATCGGCGAACTCGACCATATCACGGCCTTATTGAAGAGTTACTGGGAAAGCTCCCAGGGCCGGTTCAGGCTGGAGCAAATCGGCGAGCAGGTCAATTTCATCGACCCGACGCTGGTCGGCATCTCCATCAGCAACCAGGACGGTGTCATCGTATCGAGCACCTTAAGCAATGCGGTTGGCATGTCGGTGGTCGATCGCGGCTATTTCCAGCACCACGCGGCAAACGCTGCTTCTACCCTGCATATCGGCATACCGCTGACCGGTCGCTTCAACGATGCCGAGATCGTCACCTTCACGCGTCGCCTCAACCGCGAGGACGGAGAGTTCGGCGGTGTGATCACCGCATCGACCGGTACGCCATTCCTGGCCGCGTCCGCAAACAAATCCACGCTTGGCGCGACCGGGGTCCTTGCGCTGATCGGCCAGGACGGCATCCTGCGGGCGGCCAAGGTCGGCAACGACATCGATAGCCTGCTGCGGCCCTCAGTCATCACCCGGGAAATGCTTGCGGCCGGCCCCACCTACAACGATCTGGGCCGTCGGGGCTGGTTCGCCGATGGCGTGCTTCGCTATCTCGCATCCAAGCCGGTGCCCGGATATCCGCTGCATGTCGTGGTCGGGCTGGGCCAGTCCGATGTGCTCGAACCGTTGCGGGACGCGCAGGCCACCTACATCAAGATCGGGATTGGCGGCTCCTGCGTGCTTGCACTGTTTGCCGTGGCGGCAACGGTGATGTCGCTGCGCCTCGCATGGCGGAGACACCGGGAAGATATCGTGCGCCACACCTATCGCGTTGCCACCGAAGGGGCCAATGAGGGCTTCTACATGTGGCGGCCCGTCTATGGCCGCAGCGACGAAGTGTCCGATTATGAACTTGTGGATTGCAACGAACGGGGGGCCGAGCTGTATGGCAGCAGGCGCCCGCAGATTCTGGGAAGGCGCCTCACGAGCCTTTACAACGGCGACATGCTGGAGCGGCTGCTTGAAACGGCCGGCCATGTCATGCAGCACGGCTACCACGAGGACGAGTTCGAGACTTCTTCCCTGAGCCTCGTTACCCCGGCCTGGATCCACCGGAGGTTCGTACGCGCCGAAGATGGCATTGCCGTCACCCTGCGCGATATCAGCGAACGAAAAAGGCTCGAAACGGAGAAGGACCGGATGGCCGAGCAGGATAGCCTGACAAGCCTGCCGAACCGGCATTGGCTCGCCGGCTACCTGCCTGCGGCGCTCTCGCGAGCCGAGGCCGGCGGCGGAATCCTCGCCGTGCTGTTCGTCGATCTCGACAAATTCAAGTCGATCAATGATTCCTGGGGCCACACCACGGGCGACCTGCTGCTGCAGGCGGTCGTTGCGCGCTTGCGCGGCGTGCTCAGGCCATCCGACAGGATCACCCGCTTCGGCGGCGACGAATTCATCGTCCTGCTGGAAGGCGTCGCCCGCGACGCCGACGCCGCCGAGGTTGCGCATCGCATCAGCACGGCGCTGGAAGAACCGTTCCAGATCGGGCAGCGGGAATGCCAGGTCGGGGCTTCCATCGGCATCAGCCTGTTTCCCAAGGATGGCAGCGATGCCGAAACCCTGATCCGGAACGCCGATATTGCCATGTACACGGTCAAGTCCGGCAACCGCGGACACTACCGCTTCTTCGACCAGGAATTCTATGCCCGCATCCAGCTCCGGCGCGAAACGGAAGCGGAACTGGTGCTGGCGCTGGAACAGGATCAGTTCGTCATTCATTACCAGCCGCGGGTGGATGCGCGTTCGGGCACGCTGCTCGGGCTCGAAGCCCTGGTGCGCTGGCAGCATCCCACGCGCGGGCTGGTCTATCCGGGCGATTTCGTTCCCATCGCCGAGGGTTCCGGTCTCATCCTGCAGCTTGGCGCCATGGTCATGGACAAGGTGTGCGCGCAGCTCGCGCAATGGAGAGAGGAGGGATTGCATGCGGTGCCGGTCTCGGTGAACGCATCGGCCCGGCAATTCAATGAGGGCAGCGTCGATGATGTCCTGGCTATGCACGTGCGGCGGCATGGGCTTCCGCCGAGCCTGATTGAAATCGAACTGACCGAATCCATCATGTTAAGCAATGCAGGGCAGGTCTTCGATCAGCTTACCGCCCTGCATGCAATGGGCGTCTCGGTGCATCTTGACGACTTCGGCACCGGTTATTCTTCGCTTTCCATTCTCCACAAGCTGGATGTCGACGTGCTCAAGGTCGATCGTGCCTTCACTGCCCAGCTGGGGACGGGAAGAGAAGGCCAAATTCTTTTCAAGGCCATCATTTCGATGGCAAAGGCGCTGGACATGCGGGTAGTCGCCGAGGGCGTCGAAGATGTAGAGCAATTGACGCTGCTGCAACAGCTCGGATGCGATGAAGTGCAGGGATACCTTGTGTCACGCCCGCTGCCGGCGGCGGAAGTCCGGCACTTCCTGAGGCCCGGCATTTCGCTGCTTGCCGCGGCGACGGCGGCGGAATAATCGGGAACAGGCTGCGAACATCGATCACCCCACTAGAACAGCATGTGCTGACGACTCGTCAATGCCGTGAAATCGTCACCTACGAACGGCAGGATCGCATCGGCCACCGGCTGCAGCTGGCGTGTCAGATAATGATCGTAATCGATAGGTGCGCGCTGCGTCTCCAGCGGTTCCGGTCCTGCGGTGGTCATGACGTAGCGTATCCATCCACCACGCTGATATTGCCGTGGCCGGCCATGGCGCAGATTGTAGTCGTCGGCCATGCGCGCGGCACGCACATGCGGGGGCACATTGCGTTCGTATTCGTCCAGCGGACGGCGCAGCCGTTTTCGATACACGAGCAGCGCATCGAATTCGCCGCTGATGGTGCGGCTGACGTAGTCGCGGACATACTCACGGTAAGGTTCGCCCTTGAAAATCCGCAGGTACAGCGCCTGCTGAAACTGTTGTGCCAGCGGTGTCCAGTCGGTGCGGACCGATTCGAGTCCCTTGAAGATCGCCTCCTCGCTTCCGTCCGGGCTGGCGACCAGGCCGGCGTAGCGCTTCTTGCTGCCTTCTTCGGAACCCCGGATGGTAGGCATCAGAAAGCGGCGATAGTGCGTGTCGAATTCGAGTTCGAGCGCACTGTCGAGATCGTACTCGTCCCGCAAGCTTCGGGTCCACCATTGATTGACGTGTTTTACCAGCGCATCCGCTATTTCTTCGGCCTGCAAGTCCGAATGGGCATGCCTGAGCCAGACGAACAGCGAATCGGTATCGCCATAGATCACTTCATAGCCCCGATCCTCGATCAGCTTGCGCGTGCGGCGCATGATCTCGTGGCCGCGCATGGTGATCGATGAAGCCAGACGCGGATCGAAGAAGCGGCAGCCGCTCGATCCCAGCACGCCGTAGAAGGCATTCATGATGATCTTCAAGGCTTGCGACAGTGGCGCATTGCCTTCCCGTTTCGCGGTTTCGCGCTCCTGCCAGACCTGCCGCACGATCGCGGGCAGGCAATGCTTTTCGCGCGAGAAACGCGCGCCGCGAAATCCGGGAACCGTTGCATTTTCATCCGGCTGGCTCAGTCCTTCAACCAGTCCGACCGGGTCGATCAGGAAAGTGCGGATGATCGAGGGGTATAGGCTTTTATAGTCGAGCACCAGCACCGAATCGTAAAGGCCGGAACGCGAATCCATCACGAAGCCGCCGGGGCTGTTTTCTCCTGCCACATCCCCCACGCTAGGCGCAACATAACCCCGCCGATGCATCATCGGAATGTAGAGATGCTCGAAGGCGGCCACCGAGCCGCCGCTGCGGTCGACCGCCAGCCCGGTGACGCTGGCGCGCTCCAGCAGGAAGTTCATCAGGCGGGCCTTGTCGAAGATGCGCGTGACCAGCTCGCAATCCTTCAGGTTGTAGCGTGCCAGGGCAGGCTTGTCCTCGTTGAAGCGGCGGTCGATTTCCGCCATCCGCTCATAGGGATTGTCGATGGACTTGCCTTCGCCGAGCAGGTTTTGCGACACATGTTCGAGGCTGAACGAGGTGAAATTCCAGGATGCCGACTTGAGTGCTTCGATGCCGTCGATGATCAACCGTCCGGCGGCCGCCGCGAAGAAATGCTGGCTTTTTCCTCCGTGCTCGCGCCATCCGAGCGGGCTGCCATCGCGCCCGAAGCGCAAGGGTACTCGCAGATGGTCGGCATGCTGCTGCAGTACGCGCAAGTCGAACTGGACAAGATTCCAGCCGATGATGGCATCCGGATCGTGACGCTCCAGCCATCGGTTAAGCTGTTCCAGCATCTGCGAACGGCTGTCGCAGTATTCAAGCTCGAAATCGAGCGGCTGGTGCACGCCGCCGGCCGGCCCCAGCATATAGACCTGGCGCTGGCCGCAACCTTCCAGTGCAATGGAATACAGGTCGCCCTGGGCGCTTGTTTCAATATCGAGCGACACCGTGCGCAGGCGTGGCCGGTATGCGGGGGCGGGTTTGAGCTGGCAGTCGTACAGGAGGCGAGCGTTGGTGTGCGCCTGGGCCGGGTCCGGTCGTCCATCGAAGGCAACCGGGCCGGTGATGAACCGTTCCATCAGATAGCGTTCGGGGGGACGGATATCGGCTTCATAGACATCGACACCCTGGTCGCGCAGGCGCTTTTCCAGCTTCAGCAACTGGCGGTACTGATTGCAATACAAACCCAGCACGGGGCGGCGATGAAAGTCGCATAGGCCAAGCGGGCGCAATTCCCAGGCGCGTTCTCCCCGCAATGCCACTTCCGCCTGCTTTTCCTGTTCCGCCGGGATGAAGGCGACCGAGCGCTGATGAGGCAGGCAAAGTCGGCGCGGGCCTTCATCGGTGGCTACCCAGAATTCGACCTCGGTCCCGGCTGCCGTGTCGCGCCAATGGCGAGTCAATAGAAAGCCGGAGCATTCCTGTTTCAGTTCCACCTGCGCACCACCTTCAAGGCATTCCAGAGTCAACGCGATCGCTGCATGACATCGATCCACCATTGCATTTGGAGAATGATGTCTGCGAGAAAGCATCTTAAACCAAGCCGCCGGTTTGCGAGTGCCTGATAGCTTGATGGCTGGGTGCATCGATGCGGGAGGACAGTGTCACGCCGTCGTTGATGGTGGCCGAGGTATCCGGTTGGAACGCACCGGTGCGCGCGGCCACGAATGACTGAGCGTCACGGCACGAACCCGGATGCCGGTGTTACTGCATCTTCGAACTACGGTTATTGTTACTGTTCCAACGGGCTTACCTTGATATAGGCATCCGTTACGCGAAATTTTTGCCGGCGGTCGCCAAGCAGTGCCCGCAGTTCTGCAATGCTCAGGTTGGTCTCTTCGTGTATTCGTATCAGCAACGATGCGCTGACGGGCGTGCGGCGGTGACGAATCTTGCTCAGTACGGGGGGAAGGATTTGCAGTGTTCGGGCAAGCGCTGCATCGTTACTTAACTTCAAGGTCTCTCGGACGCGATCAAGGAGGCGATTGGGATCATAGACGCGGTCGTTGTTGGCGTTTTCTTCCATCAATAAATAGTCCAATAAGCCATGTAAGGAAGCTTGTTGATATATCTATTCAGGAATTGTTCAATTCAAGGTCGATCTTTTTGCATCTTGATTACACAGAGATTCCTGCATCCGGACTGCGTTGCAAAAATGGACACATCGGCCGGGCTGCGACATGGTGCATACCGCAGCCCCGATTCAACTTAGAAACTGCTGCGGCACACCGGCCAGCTTGTCAGGATTGCGTACGACGAAGACCGCCGTGATCAGCCCATTGTCAATATGGAAAGACTGCGCCGATTCGATTCGTCCATTCACGAAACGCAGCAGTCCCGGTTCACCATTGACCCGGGCCATTTGGTAGCGAACGCACCCGGGGTACTGGTGTTCGAGCGACCAGAAGACGCCTGCGATGCGTCCGGCGCCGCGAAGGATGCGTCGGAATGAAGGCATCTTGCCGCCGCCGTCGCTGATGAACGCTACATCCGGCGCAAGCAGAGCCTTCATCGCCTCGCGGTCGGCACGGCCGGCGGCTTGCATGAAGGCTCCCAGCAGCGCCCGATGCGCTTCCGGCGAAGGCTGGAAGCGGGGGCGCTCTTCCAGCAGCTTTTCCTGCGCGCGGTGCACGAGCTGGCGGCAGCTGGCTTCGCTCCTGCCCAGCAATGCGGCGATATCGCCGTAGTCCTGGTCGAAGGCCTGGCGCAGGAGAAAGGCGGCGCGCTCTTCCGCGCTCAGGCGTTCCAGGGTCCAGAGCAGGGCGAGTGAAACATCGCTGGCCAGCTCGGCCGCCGTCTCGGGTGTGTTCTCGTCCATCTCGACCAGAGGTTCGGGCAGCCACCATCCGGGATAGCTTTCCCTTTCGGCCTTGCGTTCACGCAGGCGGTCGAGCGCCAGGCGGGTCGTGACGGTGACCAGCCAGGCCTCCGCCGACCTCAGGCTGGCATGATCGGCGGACTGCCAGCGCAGCCATGCATCCTGCACCACATCGTCGGCGTCCGATCGTGAACCGAGCATCCTGTAGGCAGTCGAGAACAGCCTCGCTCGCAGACCTGCGAATACGCCGTCGGTGCCGATATTTTCCTGTGCGTGCATCGTCATTCCTTTCCACTCGCCTGCGCGATGATAATCAAAATCCGGGAGCAGGAACTTCCGGTACTGGATTGCGCAGGCTCAGATTCAGCATGTTCCACGCCTTGATCGCGGCGACCGCATAGCCCAGTTCAACAACCTCCGTTTCGGAGAAATGCTCGCGCACCCTTGCAAATTCATCGTCGCTCGCATCGGCATGCGGTTGAGCGTTGACGATCTCTACCCAGCGCAGCGCGGCGCGTTCCCGTTCGGTGAAAAAAGGCGATTCGCGCCATGCGGCAACCGTATTGAGGTGGCGCGCGTCCGCACCCTGGCGGATCAGGTCGCGCCAATGCATGTCCACGCAAAAACCGCAGCCATTGATCTGCGAAATCCGCAGATTGACCAGTTCGACCAGCCGTTCGCCGAGCGAACTCTGCTTGACCGAGGCCGACAGGTTCATCAGGGCCTTAAGATTGGCGGGGGCATGCTTGATGACGGATATACGTGCAGTGTGTGACATGGCGGTCCTCTTTCTTTGTTGAGCAGGCGTGCGCCCAATGCGCCGCCTTTGATTACTAGACGGGTGGCCGGATCGAGTTGTGACAGCCGTGACAAAAAATCCTGGCACGTGAAAAGGACGGTAGAAGGAGCGGCCGTATCGGGGAGGGGGCGGTTGTTGAAGTTGTTTAAGTTGTTGCGGTTGTTGCGTTCCGATCGGACCGCGGAAGGAATGGAAACGGGGAGCGGAAATAAAAAAGCTCGACAACCCTAGGGTTGCCGAGCCTTGCGGAATGCTGCCGGTATTTGAACGGTCGCCACTGGCCCCAACGGGCCGCTGCGAAAAACCGGTCAGGTAACCGGGGTGATTCTTAGATCGTTTCCGCGATGGCGCGTACTTTGTTCATGTCGGCCGCGCTTGGGCGGTCGTGGTGCACGGCTTTCGCCATGGCGATGGCTTTGTCGAGGGCGTCCATGAAGATGCCCAGGAACGCGAATGAACGGTTTGCGGCGTTGAATGCGAGAGTAGTCATGGCTTTTCCTTTGGTAATGTCTGCTGCGTTGAAGACAATATAGGCCTGACCAGGCAACATTCCCAATTTCAAGTTGTGATGGAGAGATATGCGTACGGTGTATATCTCTGCGACTCAATAGTGCCTTGTCATGCTATCCGCAAGCCGTTCCCGGAATCGCGGCAAGCCGGAAGCCGGAAGCCGGAAGCCGTTGCGGCATGGCGCGCACTCTGCTAGCTTTCCGTTTTCCCGCTTCTCTACTTGGAATTGACATGAAAACAATATCTTCCCTGTTCGCCGCATTCATCATCGCTGCAGGCACATCAACCTCGGCGACCGCAGCGGATGCGCCGGTGGAAACACTGGATTCCGGCGTCAAGGTGCAGAAGATCAAGACTGCCAAGGGACCGACTCCCAAGGCATCGGATACGGTGAAGGTGCATTACCGGGGCACGTTGCAGAACGGCACCGAATTCGACAGTTCATACAAGCGCGGCGAGCCGGCCACGTTTCCGCTGAACGGCGTCATTCCATGCTGGACGCAAGGGGTGCAGAAGCTGAGCGTCGGTGAAAAGGCGAAACTGTTTTGCCCCGCCAAGACTGCCTATGGCGCTCGCGGAGCCGGCGGCGTGATTCCGCCGAACAGCGACCTCAACTTCGAGGTTGAACTGCTGGCAATCCAGTAATCCGAAAGCGCTACACCGTTGAATGCCGCCGCAAAAACGCAGGCGGCATTCGCGGTCGGATCATTGAGAAGGACTCCGCTGCTCGCCGTTGCGCCGCGCATTCGAGGCGGGCAAGTAGGTTTCGCCATGCCTCAGCACGAAGAACGCGTCGTCCGCCACTCCCTGCTCGCGGCGTGCCTGCGCAAGATCGATCGGTGCCTGGTCCAGCCGTTCCTGCCCCATCGGGAATGTTCCCCAATGCATGCCTACGCTGCGCTTGATCTTGAGCTCGCGGTGGATTCTGACGGCTTCGTCGGGACTGACATGGGAATTGCGATACCAGACGGGCTGGTAGGCACCGATGCCGATCGCGGCCAGATCGAAGCCGTTAAAGCGTGCCGCGATGTCTGCAATATCCTTCGAGTAGCCCAGGTCGCCGGAAAAGAAAAAGGACGACTTCGCGGTTTTCAGTGCAAATGCGCCCCACAGGGTCGCGTTGCGGTCCCAGGGCGTCCGGGAAGACCAGTGGTGCACCGGAAGCAGTTGGATTTCCATGCCATCGATGGAGGTCTTGTCCCACCAGTCCAGCTTGACGATCTTTGACCGGTCGCCGCCGGTGATATTCTTTTCCAGCCAGAGGTCCACGCCGAGCGGTGCCAGCATCACGGGCGGGCCGCCCTCCTGGCGCCAGAGCGCTCGCAGCGAGTCGACCGACAGGTGGTCGTAGTGGGAGTGGCTGATGAGGACGACATCGATGCGCGGCAGGGCGGCGAGCGCAATGCCGGGCGGCTGATGCCGCTTTGGGCCGGCGAAACTCAGGGGAGATGCACGCTCCTCGAACACCGGATCGGTAAGGATATTGACCCCGGTTCCGGTCTGGTACAGGAAGGTGGCATGACCTATCCAGGTCAGCGCCGGTTCGCTGCGGTTGACGGAGACGAAGGGGAGATCGGGAGCGACGCCGAGTATCGGCGCCGACGGCTCGCGCGAATCGCTGGGAGTGGTCCAGTTCTTGAGCCGTGATATCCAGCCTTCGATAAAGCCGAGTTCCGGGCGCTGATATGCCGGATTGGGCGGATAGTTGTTTCTGAAGCCTTCCGCCGTATGATGCGGCTTGGCGGCATCATAGTGCGGGTTGATATTGGTGCACCCCGTCACGGCCAGGGCCGCCAGAAGTGCCGATGTCACGATGGCTGATTTCATATTGTCGGATTGCAAAGAGGTGCCCGACAGTATAGGGCGTCATGCGCCGCGACGCTGACGGCGGCAATTCAGGGCCGTTGCGGCAATTCCACCTCCGCAAGCCTCCAGCTCCACCATCCCGAGCGGACCAGTATGAAGCTTCCGTCCTTGTCCGATGCTTCGGCATCCCGGAAGGCCGCGCGTTGCCAGCCGCGATAGTCGATCTCCATCTTGGGCATGGCTTCGCCCGCGGCCGGCACCCGGGTGAGGGCGCTCGTGATGACGTTGCGGTTTAAGCCAGGCACGCCGGCATTGAGCATCTCCATGACGGCGGCCGGCCCGACCAGGCTATCGATCATCGGGCTTGTCACGAGCCCGGCGATCTCGCGTCCCAGCCAATCCAGCACATTCCCGCCTGCATGCGCCTCCGTTGCGGGCACGCCGTCCCCGGCACCGAGCTGGCGCTTGAAACTTGCACGCAGGGCAGGGAAATCGGCATGAGAGGAAAAAGCCTTGTAGTCGCGCTTTTCGATTGCGACGCGCATGCGGTAGACCGTCCAGTGCGGACTGAAATAACTTGCCGTAGCCAGGATTACGCTTGCTGCGGCTGCGGAAATGACGAGCTTCTTTAAAACCATGGTGTCCCGGGAAAAAGGCATATCGCGCAAGTGCCCACCTTATACCAATCCCAAGCCATCACATGCCATGAAATCGTGTCTTTTTCCGTCTGGCCGCGTTGCACGCGTCATCCATAGCCCCGCTATGGATTCCTCCTGCGCCTCGCCAGCCGAAAAAATCCATCAATTTCACTTGTCATGTGATGACTCGGAATTGGTATTACCTGGCGTTTGGGACTTGCGCCAATGAAGCTTGTTCCGGTCCCGGTCTCCATGTCATGGGATTCCAGTACCGGTCGTCCATTCGCATCGAGGGAAGCAAATGGAGGCATATGGACGCACATGGCTGTACACGGCTTCTGATGTAAAGCACATAAACTATAAAAACAGTTATGTAGCAAAAATATTTTATAGTATATTCGACTTGCCACTGCCGCTAAAAACAAGAATCCTCCGGCGGGGCCATCCCATCCATTACCAGGAGGAGACACATGAGCAACACGTTCAAGCTCACCGCAATCGCCGTCTCGCTGGGGCTCGCAGGAATTGCAGGCTCCGCAATGGCCGACATCAATGTCGGCATCACGCTTTGCGCAACCGGCCCGGGAGCCGCGCTCGGCATTCCGGAAAGGAATACGGTGGCGCTGCTGCCCACCGCCATCGGCGGCGAAAAGATCAACTACATCGTGCTCGACGACGGCACGGACGCGACGATGGCATCCAAGAATGCGCGCAAGCTCGTGAGCGAGAACAATGTCGACATTCTCATCGGCTCCTCGTCCGTGCCGCCGGCAATGGCCGTCGCCGAAGTGGCCACTGAAACAAGGACGCCGCAACTGTCGCTGTCGCCAATCGATCTTGCCGGCGACAAGAACACCTGGGTCTTCCGCAGTCCGCAGCACAACATGGTAATGGCGCAGGCGCTGGCCGACCACATGAAGGCCGCCAACGTGAAAACCCTGGGCTTCATCGGTTTCAGCGACGGGTACGGCGAAAGCTGGCTCAAGGAAATGACGAAGGCCGCGGAAGCCGCAGGCATCAAGATGTCTGTGGTGGAGCGATTCAATCGCACCGATACCAGCGTGACCGGGCAAGCGCTCAAGCTCGCCAGTGCCAGGCCCGATGCGATTCTGGTCGCGGCATCGGGCACGCCGTCGGCCCTGCCGCAGCTGGCGTTGCTCGAACGCGGCTTCAAGGGACAGGTCTACCAGACCCATGGCACCGCCACCAAGGAATACATCCGGGTCGGCGGCAAGGCGGTCGACGGCACCATTCTTCCGGCCGGCCCGGTAATCGTTGCCGGCCAGCTGCCGGACAGCCATCCGTCCAAGAAAGTCGGCATTGATTACAGCCGCCAGTACGAGGAGAAATACGGCCAGGGATCGCTGTCGTCGTTCGGCGCGCACATGTACGACGCCTACCTGCTGTTCGCATCGGCCGTCCCGGTGGCGCTGAAGAAGGCCAAGCCCGGCACGCCTGAATTCCGGCAGGCGCTGCGCGACGCCCTGGAAACCAACCGCGAGGTGGTGGGCACGCATGGCGTCTTCAACATGAATGCCAACGACCATTTCGGACACGATGCCCGTGCGCGCGTGCTGGTGCGCGTCGAGAAGGGTGACTGGAAGCTGGTCAGCGACAAGTAAGGGTAAAGGAAGAGGTCGACATGAGTGGAATCACGACAGGCATGGTGCGATTCGCGGAACCTGAAATTGCGGTCGAGCGGCGTGGCGACGGATCGGTGCTGCTGCGCTCTCCAGTGGCGCTGGAGCCGCATGAACGCTGCATCGGCATGTACCTGGAAAAGTGGGCGACACGGGAGCCGGACCGGCCCTTCCTGCTTGAACGTGACGCCGGCGCCGGCGGCGCTTGGGCCGGCGTAACGTACGCGGAAGCGCGGCGCCGGGTTGCGGCGATTGCGACCTGGCTGCTGAGAAGCAAGGCAAGCGCCGACCGTCCCGTGGTGGTGCTGTCGGACAACAGCGTTGAACATGGCCTGCTGATGCTGGCGTGCATGCATGCGGGCGTGCCGTATTCGGCAATTTCCTCGGCCTATTCGCTGGCGTCGAAGGATCACGCCAAACTGAAGAGCCTGATCGCCCGACTCGATCCGGCGCTGATCTATGCCGCTGATTGCGGCAAGTTCGGCGGCGCGCTTGCCGCGATCCGGGGCTTGCATGACGCGACGCTGGTATCCGCCGGAGCAGGCGATCCGTCGGCCGGCGCTCTCGGCTTTTCCGCGTTGCTGCAGGAAACCGACGAAGCGGCGGTCGCGGCGGCTTTCGCCCGCGTCGATGCCGATACCGTCGCCAAGATCCTGTTCACATCGGGCTCGACCAGCGAGCCGAAAGGGGTGATCAATACGCAGCGCATGCTGGTCTCAAGCCAGCAAGGCAAGGCGCAGCTCTGGCCGTTCCTTGCCGAGACACCGCCGGTGCTGCTCGACTGGCTGCCCTGGAATCATACCTTCGGCAGCAATCACAACCTGAACCTGATCCTGATGCACGGCGGCACGCTTTACATCGACGGCGGCAAACCGATGCCCGGATTATTCGATGCCAGCATCCGCAACCTGCAGGAGGTACAGCCGACCCTCTACCTGAACGTGCCGCGCGGATTCGACATGCTGGTGCCGGCGCTGCGCGCCGATGCCGCGTTGCGCAAGGCATTCTTTTCGCGCCTCCAGGTCATTTTCTATGCGGCCGCCGCGCTGCCGCAATATCTGTGGGATGCGCTAATCGAATTGTCGAAGCAGGAACTCGGACACGCGCTGCCGATGGTGACCGCATGGGGCTCGACCGAGACCTCGCCCCTGGCGACCGATTGCCACTACCAGGCCGAGCGGTCCGGGGTGATCGGCCTGCCGATCCCGGGCGTGACGCTCAAGCTGGTGCCGAACGGCGAAAAGATGGAAGTGCGGGTCAAGGGCCCGATCGTGACGCCCGGCTACCTCAAGCAGCCCGAAGTGACGGCCAAGGCCTTCGACGATGAAGGCTTTTACCTGATCGGCGACGCGGTGCGCTTTGCCGATCCCGCGCGGCCGGAGCGCGGCCTGGTGTTCGACGGCCGCGTCACCGAGGACTTCAAGCTCAGCACGGGAACCTGGGTCAGTGTCGGCAACCTCCGGCTCAGGGCGGTCGAGAAGCTGGCCCCGGTTGCGCAGGATGTGGTCATCACCGGGCACGACCGCGACTGCATCTGCTTCCTGATCTTTCCCAATGCGGCGGCATGCCGCCAGCTTGCAGGGCTGCCGGCCGACGCGCCGCTGGGTGAAGTCCTTGCGCACGAGACGGTGCGCAGCCATGTGAAGGTGGCGCTGGACGAACTGCGCAAACTGGGAGGCGGATCGTCCACCTATGCGCAGCGCGCGCTGCTGATGGCCGAGCCGCCGGCGGTTGATGGCGGGGAGATCACCGACAAGGGTTATATCAACCAGGCCGCCGTGCTGAAGAACCGCGCGCACCTGGTGGAGCGCCTGCATGCGAACGCGCCGGATGCGGACTGCATCTGCCTGTGAATGTGATCGGCCTTTCCGGCCGGTGCCGGTCGTGTTCCGCCGGGAGGCGTGCGCGGATGACATAATCTCGGCGTTACTTGCCGCAGATGGACGCCTGCGGATCGGGATGGAAAACGCAACAGAATATTGATGGGAACGCGGCAATGGCTACAACCACGCGCAAAACTGCGGGCAAAACTGCGGGCAAGACGGCGGGCAAGACGGCGGGCAAGACGGCGGGCAAGACGGCGGGCAAGACGGCGAGCAGGTCGGCCTCGAAAGCGACGGCAAGAAAACAAGCGGTGAAGATGGAGGAAGCAGGGAAGGCAACGCCTGAAGGGATGCAGCAGGAAGCACGTCAGGACAGCGAGGCGTTCACCGCGGCGCTTTCCATGCGGCTGGGCCAGCGGGTGCGTTCGGCGCGCGCGGCGAGGGCAATGACGATGAAGCAGCTCGCCGAGGAATCCGGCATTTCCCTGCCATACCTATCGCGGGTGGAAAAAGGCGACGGCAATATCTCCATCGCCGTGCTCTACCGCCTTGCGACCGCGCTCAGCCTGCCGCTGGAACACCTGTTGTCCGACAACGAGCGTTACGGCGCCGACTATGCGCTGATTGTCGAACTGCTCAAGCGGCAGACGCATGAACAGCTCAGCGAAATACGGCAATGGCTGGCCGATTACACCGCCGGGCGCGGCGGCGCGCGGGCACAGCCGCCCGGTTCGCTGCGGATTGCACTGATCGGCCTGCGGGGCGCCGGCAAGTCGACGCTGGGACCGCTGCTTGCAAGGCAGCTCGATGTGCCCTTCATCGAACTTAACCGAGAAATCGAGAAGGAAGCCGGCGTCAACCTGAAGGAAATTTTCTGGCTATACGGACAGGCCGGCTACCGCCGCCTGGAACGGCGCTGCCTGGAACGCGTGATCGCGACGTATCCGCAAGTTGTTCTTGCCACCGGCGGCGGCATCGTTGCCGAGCCGGCGACGTATGAGCTGCTGCTGCATTCGTTCTACAACGTCTGGCTGAAGGCGGCGCCGGACGAGCATTTCGCACGCGTCATGGCTCAGCACGACGCGCGCATCGCCAGTCCGCAACTGCAGCAGGAAGCGATGGAAAACATCCATTACACGCTGGAAGCGCGGGCCGAGCTCTATGCGCTCGCTCATGCGACGCTCGACACTTCCGGCAAGTCGGTGCAGCAGACGCTGAAGGAAATGACGCGGCTCTTCGCGCGCAGAAGGGCGGCCTGACGCCGCCGGCAGCCTGCCGACTGCAGATGCCCACTTACGAGGAGACAAGGATATGAGCGATATGCGGAACCTAAAGATAAGGACTGTGGCAGTGGTCGGCACCGGCGTCATCGGTGCGAGCTGGGCGGCCTGCTTCCTGGCGCAGGGACTTGACGTAAGCTGCACCGATCCCTCGGCCGGCGCGGAAGACCGACTGCGCGCGGCAATCGGCCGCCATTGGCCGAGCCTGGAAAAGCTCGGCCTGGTCGCCGGAGCATCGCGGGAACGCTTGCGCTTCAGCGCGGATCTTGAAACCGCGCTGCAGGGTGCGGATTTCGTGCAGGAGAACGGCCCTGAAAACGAGCAACTGAAAATCGATTTGTTCCGCCGGATGGATGCGGTATTGCCGGCGCACGTCATCCTTGCCTCGAGTTCTTCCGGCCTGCTGATGAGCAAGGTGCAGTCGGCCTGCCGTCATCCGGAACGGGTGCTGCTCGGCCATCCGTTCAACCCGCCGCACATGATTCCGCTGGTTGAGGTAATCGGCGGTCAACAGACTTCCGTGCAGGCGGTGCAGCAGGCAATGGATTTCTACGCAGCCATCGGCAAGCGTCCCATCCATCCGCGCAAGGAAGTCAAGGGTCATATCGCCAATCGCCTGCAGGCCGCCCTGTGGCGCGAAGCATTTCATTTGGTTGAGCAGGGCGTGGCCACCGTGTCCGATATCGATACCGCGATCGCGTATGGGCCCGGCCTGCGCTGGGCGCTGATGGGCCCGTTCGTGAACCTGCACCTGTCGGGCGGAGAAGGGGGCATGCGCCACCTGCTCGATCATCTCGGGCCGCCGATCGAGAACTGGTGGGCCGATCTTGGCACGCCTTCGATCACTCAGGCACTCAAGGAGCAGATCGTGGCCGGGGTCGATCAGGAGCTCGACGGGACGCAACAGGACCTGCTGACCGCGGAACGCGACCAGTTGCTGATCGGCCTGCTGCAAGCCAAGGCGGCCGCTGGAAACCTGCCCTGAGCGGATTCTTCGCGACAGCTCGCGCATCGGCCAACTTCGAGGATAGTAAAACAGTACATGGACCAGCCATATATCACGGATAGCCTGTCGGTGCAGCTTGTCGGGCCCGTCGCCATCGTCTCGATCAACCGCGTCGCCAAGCGCAACGCGCTCAATGACGATGCCATCCGCGGCCTGCACAGTTTCTTCGAGCATCCCTTGAAAGACATCAAGGCCGTCATCGTGCAAGGCAACGGCGACCACTTCTGCGCCGGCCTCGACTTGTCGGAAGTGCGCGGCCGCAGCGCCGTGGAGGCCATGCATCATTCCCGCAGCTGGCATCACGCCTTCGAGCGCATTCAGTTCGGCCGCGTGCCGGTTATCAGCGTGATGAAGGGCGCGACGGTGGGCGGCGGCATGGAATTGGCCGCCTCAACCCATATCCGCATTGCCGAGCCGTCGGCCTTCTATGCATTGCCGGAAGGCCAGCGCGGCCTGTTCGTCGGCGGCGGAGGTTCGGTACGCATCCCGCGACTGATCGGCGTGCCTTGCATGATGGACATGATGCTTACCGGCCGCGTACTCAGTGCGGAAGAAGGACACCGCGCGGGCATGTCGCAGTACCTGGCCGGCGACGGCGAGGGCTTGGACAAGGCGCTGGAACTGGCGCGCAGGATAGCCGACAATGTCCCGACCACCAATTACGCGGTGATGCATGTGCTGCCCCGCGTCGCCGAGCAGTCCATCCATGACGGGTTAATGACGGAAGCGCTGATGGCGGCTGTCGCGCAGAGCGATCCCGCGACGCAGGAGCGGTTGACCGCCTTCGTCGAGCACAAGCTCAACAAGGTGCGTCCCGGCCAATGAACAGATTGAAACGGTGCTTCCCGGGCGAGTAATACCAATCCTAAGTCATGACATGACAGATGAGATCGATGGATTTTTTCGTCTGGCAAGGCGCGGGAGGAATCCATAGCGGAGCTATGGATGACGAGCGCAACGCCGCCAGGCGGGAAAAGACGCGATCTCATGTCATGTCATGGAATGGCTTGGGATTGGTATAAGTGCTTTAATACCGTTTTGTTCATTACCATACCCGGGAGGTATCATGGAATTGCGTCATCTTCGCTATTTCGAAGTGGTCGGCAAGACCCTGAACTTCACCCGCGCGGCCGAACTGCTTCACATTGCCCAGCCGCCGCTGTCGCGCCAGATCCGTGAGCTCGAGGAGGAGTTGGGCACCGAGCTGATCGACCGCAGCTCTCGCCCGATTGCACTGACCAAGGCCGGTACTTTCTTTCTCGAGCAATGCGTGCAGATCCTGTCGCGCCTCGACGAAGCGAGGCAGGGCACTCAGCGCATAGGGCAGGGCAGCAAGCGCTGGTTCGGCATCGGTTTCGTTCCTTCGGTGCTGTATGGTTTCCTGCCCGAACTGATCAAGGAGTATCGTTCGGAAAACAGCGATGTGGATGTCGTGTTCAGCGAACTGACAACGATCGAACAGGCGGAAGCGCTGAAGGCAGGCCGCATCGATGTCGGCTTTGGCCGGCTCTTGCTGGAGGACCCCGAGATCCGCTGCGAAGTCTTCGAGGATGAGCCGTTGGTCGCGGCGTTGCCTGTGGGACATGCGCTTGCATCGAAAGCACGGCTTTCGCTCGAGCAGGTTGCGGAGGAATCATTCATACTTTATCCGGCGAAACCCCGTCCAAGCTACGCGGATCATGTGCTCAACCTGTTCCGCGCGCATGGTCTCAGGCTGAACGTGGCGGTCGAAGCCAATGAGATGCAGACTGCCATCGGCTTCGTGGCGGCAGGCATCGGCTCGACCCTGGTACCGAAGTCGGTGCAGCGCCTCAAGCGCGACGACGTGGTGTATCGTCCGCTCGCCGCCACGGATGCGACGTCTCCGGTCATCATGAACATCAGGACCGGTGACGGCTCGATAGAGCTTGCGAGATTCATGGAGACCGTCAATCGCTACAGGCCGCGCGGCAAGTAAGCCGGTCCTTAACGATACCCTACGGGTATAGTAAGGTCCTTCAATGATATTGGACGCAGCCTGCGCCACGCCCTAACATGGGCCTGTGAATACTGCTATCCATTCAAAGATGTCCAATAACCACGACCAGGCCTGCATTGCTTCGATCGAAGCAATCATCGTCGACCTCCCCACGATTCGCGAACATCGGTTGGCGATGACCACCATGAGCCGCCAGACGCTGGTCATCGTCCGTCTGCGGTGCGACGACGGCATTGAAGGCGTCGGCGAGGCCACTACGATCGGAGGTCTGAGCTATGGCGAGCAAAGCCCCGAGTCGATCAAGCTTGCGCTCGACCGCTACATCAGTCCGCTGGTCATCGGCATGTCCGCCGCGAGCGCGAACGCGGTGCTGGCCAAGGTTGATCAGTCCGTGCAGGGGAACTCGCTTGCGAAGTCGGCGCTGGAAACCGCATTGCTGGATGCACAGGGCAAGCGGCTGGGTGTTCCGGTCCATGCATTGCTCGGCGGCGCGGTGAGGAATTCCCTTCCGGTGCTGTGGACGCTGGCCAGCGGCGACAGTGCGCGCGACATCGATGAAGCCAGGCAACTGCTCGACGTGCGGCGCCACAAGGTATTCAAGCTGAAGATCGGCAAACGCAGTCCGCGCGCGGACATCGAGCATGTAGCCGCGATCAAGAGCGCTCTCGGCGATCTGGTGGAAATCACCGTCGATCTGAACCAGGCATGGAGTGAAGCCGTGGCGGCGCGCCATATTCCCGACTTGCAGGCGGCGGGTGTCATGCTCGTGGAACAGCCGATCGCAAAGGAAAACCGGCGCGGACTAGCCCGCCTCGCGCAACGCTTCATTGTGCCCATCATGGCCGACGAAGCTGTCAGCACTCCTGCCGACATGTTCGACTACGCATGCGAAGGCGCTGCCGGCATTGTTGCGCTCAAGATCGCAAAGTCGGGTGGACCGCTGGGCGTAATGCGCACCGCCGCCGTCGCCGATGCGGCAGGCGTAGGCTGTTACGGTGGCACGATGCTGGAAGGCACCATCGGCAGCATTGCGTCGGCCCATGCGTTCGCAGCCTGCCGCACCATGGAATGGGGAACGGAACTGTTCGGTCCCTTGCTGTTGAAAGACGATATCGTGGTCGAGCGGGCAGCGGTCGCCGACTTCGAACTGGCGGTGCCCATGGCGCCCGGACTCGGCGTCGCCATCGATGAAGACAAGCTGGCCTTCTACAGGCGCGACCAATGACAGCGGCCGGTTTTCCGGCACACCAATGCATCGCATGAAAGAAAGGAAAGAATCATGCTGTTTCTAGTCCGGATGGATGTCTCACTACCCCACGATATGCCGCCGGCGGTGGCCGACGATATCAAGTCGCGCGAAAAGGCGTATGCGCAGGACCTGCAGCGCAGCGGCAAATGGGTTCACCTGTACCGCGTCGTCGGCGAATACGCGAATTACAGCGTATTCGATGTCGAGTCAAATGACGAGCTGCATGGCCTGCTGTCATCGCTGCCCTTGTTTCCCTACATGAAGATCAAGGTCACGCCGCTGGCAAGGCATCCATCATCCATCGCTTAGGCAATGTTCAATCAATGTTCAAGCAGCATTCAAACAACTTACCGGAACAGCAGACATGAATAGCAAGCATTCGATCATCAAAGCCCTGTTGGGCGGCATTGCACTGGGCACGGCACTGTCCGCTGCCGCTGCCGACGCTTATCCAAGCAAACCCATCAAGTGGGTAGTGCCGTTCACGCCTGGCGGCGCGATGGACACCATGGCCCGTACCCTGGGCGAGAAAATGTCGCAGAGCATGAAGCAGCCGATCGTCATCGAAAACCGTCCCGGCGCCGGCGGCGTGGTCGGGTCCACGGCCGTCGCCAGGTCCGAGCCGGATGGTTATACGATGATGATCGTGTCCATCGGACATGCGGTCAACCCTAGCCTTTATCCCAAGCTTTCCTATGATCCGATCAAGGATTTCGAGCCGGTCAGCCTGGTCGGCATCGTGCCCAATGTCCTGGTGGTCAATCCTACCGTCAAGGCGAACAATGTATCCGAACTGGTCGCGCTGGCGAAGCAGCAGCCCGGCAAGATGACCTTTGCGTCGGCCGGCAGCGGAACCACCATCCACCTCGCCGGCGAGCTGTTCGCTTCGATGGCCAACGTCGATATTCTTCACGTTCCGTACAAGGGCAGTGCGCCGGCGGTGACGGATCTCATGGGTCACCAGGTCGACATGATGTTCGATTCGGTGTCGTCAGCCAAGCCTTACATCGATTCCGGACGTCTCAAGCCGCTCGCCGTGACGACCGTGAAGCGTTCGAGCGCGCTGCCGAACGTTCCGACCGTTGCCGAGGCAGGTATCAAGGGCTACGAGCTCAGCGGCTGGTACGCGGTCTTCGTTCCCGCAAAGACGCCGCAACCGATTGTCAAACGGATCAACGAAGAACTGGTGAAGGCTTTGAAGCAGCCCGACGTGCAAGCGCGCTTCGTGCAGATCGGAGCGGAGCCGGTAGGCTCGTCACCGGCGGAACTCGACAAGTACCTGAAGTCGGAATCGGCGAAATGGTCGGAGATCGTTCAGGCGCGCAATATCAAGGCAGACTGATCGCAATTGATCTGCATGCCGGGGCGGCGTCTAAGTACGCGCCGGTCCGCCCGGGTGAACATGATGAACAAAAAATGCACGCCGGGGGCGCCATGTAACCGATGCTTAAAAGCATCGGTTACATGGCGCCCCCGGCGTGCTGATGAACATAGTGAAAAAACAGGAATGGATTTTTAAAGTCGGGAGTTCTTTCCGGTAGCGTAAGCGCGCGCCTCATTCAGGGCAGCGCATTCAGACCTATGCAGTGACATTTTTGTAAGAAACATGAACTTCGGATTCTTTTGAGGAGTCCACTGTACTTTATTGCTTTTCATGCCAGTTCATGCCCTGCGCCTTGTAGTGGGCAAGTGCTGATGCAGGGAAATGAAGTACATGGTGCATCTCAATCTGTTTTGCAGTCATGCAAGACGCATCTCTTCCCGCAAGGCCGCCGCCGTCCTAATGATGACAGCGGCGTTCACTGCTGCCGGCGCAGTCGCAGCTAGCGGCCGTGCTCCCGTTTCTTCCATCACTCCCTTAAGTCCAGCAATTCCCAATACCGGCGCGGCCGAACGCTTGCAAGGGCCGGTACTGACTCTTGATCCCGGCATGCATACTGCGGCCATCCGCCAAATTGCAGCCGACGCCGCCGAGAGAATCATCGTCACCGCATCGGACGACAAGACCGCGCGCATCTGGGACATCGCCAGCGGGCGCTTGCTGAAAACGCTGCATCTCCCCGTCGGACCCGAAAATATCGGGCGGCTCTATGCCGCCGCCGTATCGCCGCAAGGCAGGCTCGCGCTGGCCGGGACTACCGCGCCTCCCGGTGGCCGGCATCGGATCTATTTCTATGACCTGGGAAATATGTCTTTCCTCAAGGCAGTCGATGCGCGGGGCGGCGATATCAAGTCGCTGCAATGGTCGCCCGACGGCATGCTGCTCGCTGCCGCATACGCGGGCTCATCCGCATTCCGTGTATTCGATGACCAAGGCGACCTGGTTCACGAGGAGAGCTTGCCGGCCGATGCGTGGAGCATCACGCTGTCAAGCAATGGCCTGCTTGCCCTGCCGGTATCCAACGGTACGGTGCGCGTCTATGGCATTGCCGGCGAGGTCCGGCTGCTTGCCACGCTGCGCGGGACTCTGCCGGATCCGAGGGGCGTCCAGTTTTCTCCCGATGGCGACCTTCTAGCGGTCGGCTACCTGTCGCGCAAGTCGGCCCGTGAAGTGCAGGTTGACGTCTTCGACGTGACAAACCAGGAGCTGGCGAAGTCCTTCGTGTTCGACGATGTAAGCCATGGCAACCTGCGCAATGTGGCCTGGCAGCGCGATGGCGCGGCCCTGTACGCGGCCGGCTCCGGATACCGTGGCAGGAATGATTTCGTGATCAAGCGTATCAGCTGGCCGCAAGGGGAAATCAGCGAAACGCGCGCGGCTGCCAACTCGATCACGGACTTGCTGCCGCTGTCGGACAACCGGGTATTGTTCTCGACCGTGGAACCGGGCTGGGGCGTGGTGCGCGGAGCGGAAGCGAAGATGATGGCCGCGCCGCAGAGCGCCCAGTTCCTCGAAGCGGACCTGCTCACGATCAGCGACGATGCCAGGACCGTTGCCTGGCGCTTCGCTCCTGGCGAGGCGAAATATTCCTTTTCCATGAATCGTCGTGATGTGACCCGCGGAGAGCGCGATGCGAAGCGGGTGCCGAAGACGGTCGGCAGGCGCATTCCTGTCAGCGTCTGGGAAAACAGCTTTGATCTCACTGTTGCGGGTCGCCCGGTAGCGATGGCGCCGACGGAAATTTCACGCGCGGTTGCAATGCTGCCGGACGAGTCCGCCGTCCTGCTGGCCACGAGCCGTACGCTGCGCCGGATCGAGGCGGACGGCTACGAGCGCTGGCGGATCCCCCTTGCCACGGAAGCGCGCGCGGTCAACGTCAGCGCCGACGGGCGCGTGCTGGTGGTAGCGATGGCGGACGGCACCCTGCGCTGGCGGCGCGTCCAGGATGGAGCAATGCTGATGTCGCTGTTCGCCACCCGAGACGGCCGCTGGGTACTGTGGAATGAAGACGGCTATTTCGACGCCGCAAAAAATGCCGACGGCCTGATCGGATGGACCATCAATCGTTCCGATGGCGAGCAGACCGACTATTACCCCATGTCCCGTTACCGGGACAAGTTTTTCAGACCCGAGATATTCGGCCGTCCGCTGGTGCAGAAGCCGATAGGCGAGGGCGGCGGACAGGCCTTCATGACGGTGCGGGCGCTGCAATCCGGCACCGTGCCCCTGGCTCCGCTCGACCTTGTTTCCGCTGGTCCCCGCTTGCCATAGTTGCTCCATGCGCGCCCGCCGAACAACGTGATGGCCTGCAAGCGAACAAGCATGCAAGCCGGCGCGGCTACCACTGAATGTACCGCCGAATGTCTCCCATGAAGGACGGCATTCTTCAATAAAGGAACTGCAATCATGAACGCGATGAATCGACTTTGCCAAATCTACCCCGCCACTTTTGCCGCGGCTCTTGCACTGACGGCCTGCGGAGGCGGCGGCGGTGATTCCCCCGCTGCAAGCAACGGCGCGACCACGCCGGCCGGGGCTCCCGCGGCGTCCGCCCCGGGCGGCACGCAAAGCCTTCCCTGCGCCGGCTTCATCACTACGGGATTCAGCGGAGACATCAACGCGGTGTACCCTGACGGCTGGGGCGGCGTCGTGCAAACCTCGGGGGGCAGCTGCAATTCTCCGATTCAGGGAGGCGGCTTCGGTGAAGGGGTCGGCGGCGGCGGATCGGGAGACGGCGGCGGATCGGGATCCGGTGGCGGTGGATCGGGAGGGTCCGGCGGAGGCGATGGCGGATCCGGAGGAGGTGACGGCGGATCCGGAGGAGGCGATGGAGGAGCCGGTGCCGGCGGCGGCGAGGGCAAGGTTGTCAACGCGCTGATGACGGTGACGCGTCTTTCCGACGGCGCCGTGCTCGGCTCCGCCTTGACCGATCCGCAGCGCGGCCTGGTCACCATTCGCCCGCGCGCGTCGGACGGCCCGTTGTTGCTGACCTTGACGGGACGTCCCGGAGCCCAATACTACGACGAAGGCTTGGACCGGATGGTTGACTTCGGACCGGGCCAGGTCCTGCATGCGCTGGTGGACCGGTTCGAAGAGAATATCGGCGTGTCCCCCCTGACCGAATCCGCCTACCGCTACGCACTGAACAATTTCAGATCGCCGGCGACAGGAACCGTATCGGGCGACGCCGCCGCCCGCTCGGCGGCAGAACTGAACGGCTTGACCGCGGAACAGGTAAGGGCCGCCAATGAGGCGGTGCGGACCGCGATCAATGCCAATCTGGAACCGCAGCTGCAATTGAGCTCGGTGAAAAGCTTGCCGACGCCGGTGGATACCAGCAGCCCGGAAAATGCATTGCCGGCCAATCGCTACGGTGTGGCGGCAACGGTGCTGGGCGGGCTCGCAAAGGCGGCGGCCAAGCGTCGGCCCGAGGCAGCCACAAGCGCAACGCCGCCGGCACTGGGAGTTACCGAGCAGCTTGCGAGGGATCTCACCGACGGCAAGGTAGACGGCACGGCGGTCGACCGGACGCCTGTCGCGCCCGCGGAAGCCGCCTACTACGACGCAAGAACGCTGCCGAAATCGCTGAGCAAGGGAGCGTCCGCGATGTCCGACCGCTTCGGCAAGGGGACGACGAATACGGTAACCGCACCGATCGCGACAACCGCTGAGTCCGACTTCACGGGAGATTGGTCTGCCACGCTTTCGACCGGTCGCGACCCGGCCGCGCCGAGCACGCCGGCAGCCAGCGTGGCATTGACCGTGAATACCGCCGGCGTGGTGACCGGTTCGCTGAGCGGCGCCGACACCGGTGGAGCACCTGTTCCGCTGAGCGGGACCGTCAGGGACGATGGCACGATCGCGCTCACCACCCCGGCAACAGGACGAACCCTGACCGGAGTCGTGCAGCCGGACGGCGTATTCGTGGGAACCTGGTCCGACACCGGCGGCCGCGGCGGGGCATGGGCAGGCACCAAGACCGGCGATGCAGAGCCGGCAACGTCATCGCGCGCGCCGGCCGCTCCGGCAGGAACACCTCCCATGTCCGCCACACCGTCGGTAACGCCAGCGCCGGCGGCCTCAGGGCCTTCGGGAGGGCGAGGTCCCGCATCAGAAGGAAGGCCAGCAACGCCACCGGCGGCTACACCGGCAACGCCACCAGCGGCTACACCGGCAACGCCACCAGCGGCTACACCGGCAACGCCACCAGCGGCTACACCGGCAACGCCACCAGCGGCTACACCGACGACGACACCGACGACGACACCGACGACGACACCGACGACGACACCGACGACGACACCGACGACGACACCGACGACGACACCGACGACGACACCGACGACGACACCAACGACAACACCAACGACAACACCAACGACAACACCTGAATCAACCGCAACTACGGGAACGACAACACCCGAACCAACCGCAACTACGGGAACGACAAGCTGAGCGATGCCCAATGCCGATCCTGGCGCAACGGTTGCTATTGGAATACCCGCAGAAGGGAGCTTCCGCGGAAGCCCCGAAATGAACGATGGAAACGTCGGCAGAGCATATGCCGCACAGGATCGCGGCCGGGCTTGAGGACGATCTGGAAATGGAAAACCCGCAATGATTCGAACGGGGACTCGGTGCGGCTGAATTTACATCAACCGCACCGAGACATGTTCGTGAAGTTCAGCGAATTCCAACTCGGGAGGTTAGGAGAAACATCATCGGATGTCGGTACGACGACGTCCTGGGCGTTGTCCGCATCGGCAATTTTGCCGATCATTTCTCCAGCCTCGATCAGTCATTACCCTTCTCGCAAGGAAGCGGCATTCATGGAGCGGAAGGTCCTGGTCATGGTTGTTCTCAGCAAGCCTTGGTCAACCGGGCCGGCGACTCTATAGAGAATCCGGTGCTGCGCCCCCAAACCGCATGTACGAAACAGCGGTCGGGTGAACATCATCTCCCAATGCAGAGATAAGCTCTTGGCCTTCAGGAATGCCGCGTCGAGCGAGAAGTGGTCATCTATGATTCCCGGTCGGGCAGCAGAATACGAGCGGACGGCAGGGCGCAAAGTCGTGGAAGCACGAGCCGGCGAAGACATGAAAGAGCGGTCAGGCTGGCGTATAGGCGACGAGCCGGCGCCTGTCGTGCCGGATCTCGAGTACACGGCATCGTGGGCCGAACAGCTAAAGTAAGCCGGCCATTGCGCCTCGCCTGCTGAATGCAGCGACAATCCCGTTTGCCAACATTAATTTCCGTCGACCTCGGGAATATGCTGCGTTCGCGAAACAAGATTTTTCGGGGCGACCAAGCGTGTTACCCGTATGGTCTCGCCGTCGACAATATTGGCAATCTCCACCTTCACCCTGTGCAGCATGACTTCGCGCACGATGCAAGGTACGTGATCAGTTTTGCCGGGAGCGATATATAGCCGCCAAATTACCCGATCGCCATCATTCCATGCGTCCATCTGCGTATCCTATCCTTCGGGGATAGGTAGGAGTCGAAAGCCTCGACAAAGTTTGCAGTTTCAATAGCTTGTAAAATTGCTCACGGGAACGATTCGGACCTGCTTAGGTCACACAGCTTCCTTTCATTTCGCCAAGTACGTTCCATGAACACCGAACAGCCCGACAGCCCGCAACCGAAGTCCAGCTTCTTTTATTTCACCAGCCTGGAGTCGTTCGAGAAGTGGTACGAACTCCTGCTGGCCCTTGAACAGATCAATCAGGGACAAGCGACTCTTCAAGCCAGACCGGACTAATATACCAATCCCAAGTCATTCCATGACATGAGATCGCGTCTTTTTCCGTCTGGCCGCGTTGCGCTCGTCATCCATGGCCCGCTATGGATTCCTGATCCGCACCTCGGCCTCGCCAGGCGAAAAAATCATCGATCTCATTTGTCATGTTATGACTTGGGATTGGTATAAGTCGACCTGCGCAATGCAAGGCTGAATGGAATCAAGCGGAGGTAGGGGGAATTGCAAAACGCTTGCCATCCCTCCGACGCGCTGTAGTTCCTGCGTCATTCAGCGCACGGCCGCTTGTGCTTCAATCGAAAGCGGCCTGGCGCGGATGGTATTGCCGACGACGGCGAGAAATATCCTGCAACGTGGCCTGATCATCAAGCTTCGACGTCAAGCTCCCGCAGGATGGCACGCTTTCGAGCTGCCATTTTTTTGCCAAGTTTTTCCATGTCGACCTTCGCCTTGCGAGCCTTCTTGAACATTTCATTTTGTTCTTCTTCGACATGATGATCGACATACTCGCCCAGTACGGTGACTTTGGCGCCATAGTACATGTCTGAAACAGGCATCGCCTGGATCTGCTTGATCAGGTCTTTTGCGCTTGCGTGCTCAACCTCCGCTTCGTTCATCAAGTCCTTGTCGTCGACTGCCTTGCGGACGGCCGGATAGAAAATTTCCTCTTCAATTTGCGTATGCACGGTCAACTCCGTGCAGATGGTTTTGACAAGCGCCTGCTTCTCGTCCTCCCCGCCTTTCTCTTTCATCCTGGCGAAGTCTTTAAACAATTTCTTAACCTTTTTGTGATCTTCCTTAAGCAAGGCAATGGCGTCGTATACCTTGGCCGGTTTCGCCGTCTTGCTGGCGGTCTTCGATACCGCGGAAGTCTTGGGTTTGGCAGAGCTGGTTGTTGCACGCATCGAGGTCTCCTTGGATAGCCTGGGTAAATTGAGAAGACTTATCGTACAGTCGTGCAATTCTTGCCATACCGAATGGCGCAATTATTCCTGTCGTGGCGTTTGACTAACAGCACGGTTAGAACACTATGCTATACCGGCGCCATTTTGTCTCCGCCGTTGATCCTGTTGCAGAAATGCCCAGTATCCGCACAAAGCGTGACAACTGCGTGATAAGGGCATACTATTTCTTTGCAGCAACGATTAACGAATAAACTTTACAACTGCCGAGACACTATGAAGATCAAATACGCCGCGCTTGCCTTTGCCGCTTTTGCCATTTCGACACATGCCTTTGCTGACGATGCCGCTGACGCGACGGCAATCGTTAAAAAAGCGGTGGCTTATATCAAGGACAACGGCAAGGATAAAGCCTTCGCTGAATTCAACAACCCGACCGGTGCTTTCACCAAGGGTGAGCTCTATGTTTTTGTGAGCGATATGCAGGGCAAGATGCTCTCGCACGGCGCCAACAGCAAATTGATCGGCAAAAATCTGATTGAACTGAAGGATGCGGATGGCAAACTTTTCGTCAAGGACTACACCGATCTCGCCAAAACAAAGGGCAGCGGCTGGGTTGATTACAAGTGGGTGAATCCCAATTCCAAAGCAATAGACAAAAAATCAACCTACGTCGAAAAAGCCGATGACGTAATCGTCGGTGCCGGCATCTACAAGAAATAAGGCGCCAAATAGGGCACCATACAGGATAAGGCTTCGAGACGGCCGCCCTGCCGACACGGAAGGCGGCCCGGCAGAACTTGCTGGCGCCGCGACTATTCCCGTAGGACTTGGAGCGTTGTCTGAAGTGCCGTCTCATAGACCAGATCCGCCGATGGCTTCGATGTTTCGAGAGGACTGTGGGCCGCCGGAAGCCACTTCGTCAGATGCTTGCGCAAGTCGTTGATCAGCACCGCCTGATCAGAACCGTCATTGCCTTTGACCGCGATTCCAGCAAGGCGCCCCGTGGAATCGAATAGAGCACCACCGCGCGGGCCGCGCGGCACGTCCACACCCAGCGCTCTGTCCGCCGAGTTTTCCAAAGGCAGACCGAGAAAGCCGACATGCAGCACCGGCCACGCGGGCGTCGGCCTGGTATTGGCGGCGTACTCGGCCACATAACCCACGCTGCCGGGAAACGGATCGGAAGCGGCAATCTGCAATTCCTGCGGCAGAGGCAAGGGCGCATGCAGGGAGAGCAGGGTAAGTCCCTTCGACTTGATGCGAGTTTTCACGCTTGCCTTCCGCGTCTGTCCCATTCCGTTGCGCAGCCAGACCGTCCTCGCGCCGCCAAGGGTGGCCGTCGGGACAATGGCATGTCTTCCCTGGTCGATAAGCACGGCAGTGCCGGCCACCACGCTCTTTCGCGCCCCGGCATTCGATTCCGCATATGGATACAGCCGTACCGCCGCGGCAGGCGGATCCTGCTCGGGAAACGCGGCATTCTCGCGAATCGCCGCGCGCACTTCGCCAAGAAAACGCTGGCCCGGCAAGCGAATGCTTGCCTCGCTCAGGAGGCGTTCCGCCGCAGCACGCTGGCCGCCGAGATGAAGCAGCCAGCCATACAAGCCGACGCCCGCCGGATCGCCCGCATGCACGCCGGAGGTATGGGCGGCAAAGCTGATCGCGCGGCGATACTGGCCGGCCTGCATATAGGTACGTACGATTGCGGTTTCGGCATCGACCGCATGTTTCATGTTGCTGGCTCGCTCGAACGCAAGCCAGGCATCGTTGATGCGCGAAGCGGACAACGCTTCTTCGCCGCGCGCCAGCAGCCTGGCGCGCTCGTCTTCAGCGGCTGCGACCGAGCAGGTTTGCGCCATCGCCATGGCAAGTACCATGAGGACGCGCGATGCTGCGGATATAGGACTCATGTCTAGTCTTGCACTCATAGCTTTGCAAAGATAAAAATCCCCGAACGAGTCAGGGATTTCAAGGAAGTTAAACGTCCTGCGACTCGATCAAGGATTCACATTTGCGCCGGTTGGACAGGTCGCGCTGCTGCCGACGCGTTGAATGCGGGGCGTTCCACGATCTTCAGCGACGCCGGTCGGATCATAGGGTGATCTTGGCGCCTTGTATTGGGACAGAAATGCGACGAGTGCATCGATGTCTTGCGCGCCGCCGAGCCGGTTGCTTCCCTTGCGGAATGTCGAGTAGCCGTCTCCGCCATCCGCCATGAAATTATTGACCGTCACCCGATAAGTCTTGGCGGGATTAAGCACAATGCCACCAGCATCGACGATGGTTTCGGTCGACCCGCCTGCGGTTAGCGTGACGTTGCTGATACGGGCATCGCAAGCCTTCGAGCCATCCCAGGTGTACTTGAACCCGTTGGACGGAATCATGAAGCGTGTGGTTGTCGCACCTTGACCGCGACACCCGGCGAACTGCTCCTCGAGCACGTCCTTGATATCCTTTGCCGTCAGCGTCATGGTGACCAGGCTGTTGCCGAAGGGTTGCACGGTGAACGCTTCTCCATAAGTGATGTTCCCGTTTCCTTCATTGGCGGCGCTCTGCTCGTAAGTGAATCCCGGGTTGCGCACGCCGCCGCCGTTCATGAATGCGATGACAGCATTGCCGAATCCGGCAGTTCGCGTTGCACCGAGCTGGGAGTCGGCGATGAGATTGCCCGCCGGCATATTGCAGGCGCCATCGACACGGGTATTCGGCAGCGCTGCGGCGATGGAGCCGATCACCGCATTGGCGACCGGGGAGACCAGGGATTTATAACCGTCGACGATCTTGGCAATTTCAGGATCGCCCTTGACCGTCGAATCGCTTCGAGATACCAGCCGGTTGGTTGCAGCCACCGAAGTAATGTTTTTCGTCACGGGGTCGATCGTGACGTCGATATCGGTCAGCAGGCGCCCAAACGAACTTGCGCTGGTCACGGAGATGGGGCGGCCCGCGGCGTTCGGCAGCTTGCAGTTGTAGGCCGAATGTGTATGGCCGCTGACTACCAGATCCACCGCGTCATCTAGCTGCCTGACGATGGCGGCAATTGCGGAGCCGGCAAGGTTGCCTTCGCAGCCGTTGATGTCGGAAACGCTACCGGTTTGAAAGCCGCCCTCGTGAACCAGTACGACAACGGACTCGATTCCTTGCGAGCGCAGTTCAGGAATCAATGCATTGACGGTCTGTGCCTCGTCGCGGAAATCGAGGCCGGCAACACCGGTTGGAGTAACGATGGTGGGCGTGGCCTTGAGCGTCATGCCAATGAATGCGACCTTTACGTCATTGAAGGTCTTTACGCCATAGGCCGGCAGCAGGGGCTTGCCGGTTGTGCTGGATACGACGTTGGCGGACAACCATTTGAATTTCGCCCCTTCAAACGGAACCGGCGTGCCCACTGCCGCGCCCTTGCAACTGTTGGCATCGGTCTGGTTGTTCGTGATCTTGCATCCGCCGTTCTGCAGGCGGAGCAGTTCGGCGCTGCCTTTGTCGAATTCATGGTTGCCGACCGCATTGAATTCGAGACCGATCCGATTGAGCGTTTCAATCGCCGGCTCGTCATGGAAGGCCGCCGATACCAAAGGACTCGCGCCAATGAAGTCACCCGCGCCGACGACTACATTCAACGGGTTCTGGCTTTTGAGTTTGGCGACATGTGCGGCGAGATAGTCTGCACCGCCAACTGGTGGACGTTCCGCCGCAGGCACCGTAGCCGTGGCACCGAAAGTCCCGGGCGACTCGAGATTGCCGTGGTAGTCATTGAAACCGATTATCTTGACGCTAATCGGCGCTTGCGAAGGTGCCGGCGCGGGTGCGACGACGGCTGCATCGTCACTGTTGGAACAGGCAACTGCAATCGCAGCCATACTGCATGCCGCAACGATATGAAGGCTTCTCATGGATAGTGTCCTTGTCGTGACCCGGGACCCCTCCCGGCAATCTGTCGACAAGTCTATAAGCTGAAGATGACGGGTAGGTGACAGCGCGTGCAAGCTCGCATACCTGCAATACCTCAATACCTGCATCAATCCACGAGATGAAGTGAAGCTACTGGTTAACTGGCCGGACCGCACTGAGACATGGTGAGCACGCTTGATCTCAACTAGCGCATGACGGCACGACGAACGATAAACTCGATTGCCAGCGAAGCAAGCACGAGAATTATTGACGCTTCAATTGCACCGAGAGCGGCAAATCCCCCGGCCACGATGGCAACGCTGGTCCAGAGCACAATTTGACATGCCGCGGGTTTCTTCTCTAACCAGAACCAGACCAGTGCCGCCGAGGCAGCGGGTCCGATCCAGGCAAGCGTTTCCGCAAGCTGGCGTCCCAGTTCGGCGTTGGAAACCCCCAACTGCAGAAACAGGGAGACGTAGCCGGCCGCTCCCAGCGAGGTCAAGGCGTACGGCTTTATACACGACGCTCCCCGGCGGCCGTAACCCAGAAACGCGCCGAGCCCGGTCGCCAGACCCAGGCGGAAAACCAGTGTCATGACTTCCTGGTGATATGTCGTTGCAGTGAATGACAGACCGGTTATGCTCAAGGCAGAAGCAAATGAAGTATCCATTGTTTCCGGTGATAACGCATTGCCGCGGTGATTGAATCGAAAAAGCTGCTCGACACGCCGCTCGTAATCCGCCAGACGTGTTCCTGCTTTTTACGCTTTAAACATGTCATGGAGATGACATGGCATGCGCCGCTGGTGTTTGGCCACCAACTTGGGCTCGAAGCTCGAGAGCCGGTCGCGCGGCACATCCAGCTCCAGTTGGCCACCCGGTGCCAGTACCTTCTTGGGCGACGTGCCGTTGCGGTGGTTCTTGCTGGACTCGCCTTCGCTGGCTAAATGGTGCGCCAGTTCGGCCGCCAGCATGCGCTCAGCGAGCATCTTTTTGAGCTGACCGGCCGGTCCGGATTCACCAAGGATCGATTCGGCATCCTTGTTTTGTACGGTGGCCAGCAACTGGAAGCATAAGCATTATCATCGACAGCAGCGGCCTGCGCTTTGGATGAGCCAGTCAATGGTACGAAGTCAAATACGGCAAGAGGGCGATCCGCAAACCGTGGCGCAAGATGTATCTGTCGATCGATCCGGAGATGAACATGCATGGCATCGCCATCACTGACAGCGAGGTGTCGAAAGCGCCGGGATGGATCTGGTCATGCCCGCCCATACTCCGATCATCAGGGTGATCGCCGATGGCGCCTACTACAGCATCGAACTGGGCGAGGCCCTGTTCACGGCGGGCGTGCTGCCGGTAATTCCGTTGCCGACGCACGCCGTGGTGCATGGCCAGGAAAACACCACATGGCACGATCAAATCGTTCGATACATCAAGAACAAAGGCAACGTCTATGCTTTTCACAAAAGATACGGCTATGGCGCGCGCTCCCTGGCCGAAGCGCAGATCTCGCGCATTAAGCGCCGCATCGACTGCGCACTGCTGATGCAGAAAACCGAATCCCAGCAACGCGAGGGCATCATCATCGCCAACCTCATCAACCTGTGGAATGCCTTTGGCAGACCCGTCTCCGTCAAAAATGCATAATGGCGCCCATCATCAGGGCAGAACTACCCTCCCGAAAAAAGCCTTCTAATTCTACTTTGAGCTCCCGGCTCTATGAGCGTTAGAGAGCTTTCTTGTAATGGAAAGAGATCATCTTAACTGCGACGCCCTTCTTGCAGAAACCGAAATTAAAACACACATCAATCCGACGAATAATAATGCGGACTGCATCCCTGAAAATTGTGCAAGAAACCCGATGACCGGCGGGCCGATCAAAATGCCGCTATAGCCAAGTGTAGTAACCCCGGCCAATGCCCCCGTTCCAAGGCGACCTGCCGCACTAACAGGCTGTTGAAAAGCCTTTTGCAGATGAAAGTACGAAGAATCCTGGCCGCTTAAAACGCCCTGCAAGCGATTTTTTGAGGTCATCAATAATGGATTAAGCACCCTTGAAAACCCAAAAAAGCGGATGGAGAAATCGTTTTTCAACAGCCTGTTAGAACAGCAAGTCAGCCAACCGACCTACGCCATTTCCGGTAAGGTACTGCCGGTGTCAGGCAGGGCGCTTCTTGACTCTTTTGTGCTGGTTGCATACGGATTTTGAGCGTTTCCTAAAGGAGCCAACGCGTCGTGATCTTTGTAGGATCGGCGAAATTCTCTCGGCGTCACGAGTTTCACAGCGAGGAATTGACGGTTGAAATGAGATAAATTGGTGTAGCCGGCTTCTTCAGCTATACAAGAAACTGGGCGGTCCGTTGAGATAAGTAGCGAGCATGCCTTTCCGATCCTTAATTGCGTAATATATTCACCTACTGTCTGGCGCGTATGGCGCTTGAATAGTCGATGCAGCCCTGACACGCTGAGCGCAGACAGCTTCGCTAACGCCTCCATCGAAATATCAGTCTGATAATTCTTGTGGATATAGTCAAGCGCACGGTCTATCCGGGGCCTGTCGGAAGGCGCAATCAAGTCGTTTGAGTTGAACGGGGGGCAAAGTAATTTGGAATGTCTATCGTCCGCAAGGACGCAGAAAATTTCAAGCAGGCTGATCAAACGTGCCGTTGGCGATAAGCATTCCATATTCGACACGATTGACCTTACCGCATTGGAGGTGGCTGCCGAATAGACTATTCCCTGATTTGCTTTTAGCAGCATGGAGCGTATTGGGCGAAGCTCCACGATGGTTTCCATGAGTGCGTCAAGCCATTCTGTTTTGATCCAAAATACATGCGCCACATGGGGTTGATTTTCATTAATCTTGCGCTGCGACATCCACGTGTGAGGGACGTTCGATCCCAGCAGTACAAGGTCCCCGTCGGCGTACGACTCGATGGTGTCGCCGACATAACGCTGGCCTATGCTGTTCACAGTAAGTGTTAACTCGAATTCGCGATGGTAATGCCAGTTGAACGGAATCGCCTCATTTAGTCGTCGATGAAAGTAGGTCCACGTAGCGCCTTCAGGGACGAGCAAGCTTTCTAAGACGGCTTTCATACCGGTTTCCTTTAGCGAATGTCTGCAAAACTATTATAGAGCGTGACGATCAACGCGGATATTGTTGCCTATCTCACCAATAGAAATTCGGATCTTATGAAAATTCCTCGGAGCGCAGAGTTCGCAAGCCAGCGGCTTGGCGCGCAAGAATCAATGCTCCGTCCATTGCGTCACCCATGGGTTTAACAAGTGCATCATCAAAATCGGTGGAAAGATAAGGACGGATAGCTCGCGCAAGTCCGCCCATCAATGCTATACGTTCAGCACCCAAAGTCAACAGACGCTGTAACATCCGCTCCGCGCCAGATGCGTTTTCTCTGACAAGTTCCAATGCAATCGCATCTCCGCTGTCGCTGTACTGAAAGACCCAGCGGGCAAACTCCGCCCAATCAGCAGGCCTTGCACTTTCAGCCCATTCAAGCATGGTTGAGAGATCCGAGTTAAATCGAGTCATGATACATTCCGTGAGCGCAGAGTGGCTCTCGATGCCTTCGTGTGCCAAAAAGGCGCGACGCACTGCAGCTCGGCCCAAAATGGCACCTGATCCGGCATCGGACAGCGCAAATCCCCAACCGCCTACGGTAGTAAAAGTCCCATTTCTATGCACTACACCCTGGCTTCCGGTACCCAATATCAATATGCCGCCTTCCTGGCCGGCATGAGCTCCCAAGCAAGCAGTTTCCGCGTCTGAGCGCACTGATACCGACAAGAAAGGCAGTGCTGCCCTTTCAAAGGCTTGGCGGTGCTTGGGTACATTTCCCGCCGCCATGCCAAAACCGGCATGCACTGACTTGAGATCCTTTTCGCCGAGCTGGGCATTGGTCAAGGCTTCCCGCGTTGCCGTCATCACCGACTCCAGCGCGATCGGCAAACCGAGTGCGAGATTGGCCGGACCAGATACACCTTCCCCGAGCACTTTGCCTGCGAAGTCGGTTAAACGGGCTCTGCATCCAGTTCCTCCACCATCAATACCTAGCAAATACTGGGAGTCATGCACTGTACTATCTCCTAATTTCACGTCAATCATAAGTAAGCAGCCGTCGAGACATACTCAAAATTTATTCCCGTCGTTTCCTTGAATGACTCATTAAATGAGTGCGCCGTGACTTAAAGGCCGGGAAAATTAGCGTGTGGATTTACGCAGCTGCGATACTGCGAGTTCACCTTCGCTAAGCCTCGCGGTCGGCTTGACGTAGCCGTTTCACAAAAGAAGCCACACCCGAAGTTTCGCGAGGAGAACGCCGGGCATGTTGCTGGTCTCTAGCAGGGATTGATACTATTTTGGCGTCAGAGAGCTTTTGAATGGCATAAAGGCATTGCAAAGTTAGCTGTCTTATCAAAATTGCTAACTTTTCAATCACCGCGACTGTCTGCAGTCTTTAAAAATCGATTTCCGAACAGGGTAATCAGGAAACGGACACGGAGTGGTATGCAAGGACTGACAGCGGGACCTTATCGA
This sequence comes from Noviherbaspirillum album, assembly GCF_035916955.1. NCBI lineage: Bacteria > Pseudomonadati > Pseudomonadota > Betaproteobacteria > Burkholderiales > Oxalobacteraceae > Noviherbaspirillum > Noviherbaspirillum album. Next base: position 78,813 of record NZ_JAWIIV010000025.1, read on the forward strand.
TTGATTCGGCCCGAAAAATGGTTCATTTTTCGGGTTGCTGATCTCACCCTCACCCTTTGGGAGAGGGCCGGGGTGAGGGGATCCGGCCCAACATATTTTCGGGCCGGATCTATAACGGGCTGTCGAAAAACCCTTTGTAGGATGGGAGTACGAAGAATTCTGGCCGCTTAAAACGCCCTACAAGCGATTTTTTTGAGGTCATCAATGGGTTTGAGCACTCTTGAAAACCCAAAAAAGCGGGTAGGGAAATCGTTTTTCAACAGCCTGCTAAAGCCTGTATTGAACGGTTGAATAAATGTTAATGCCGCCTTGAGACGAAAGAACCCCTCGCACTCATATAGGGCTGATATGTCATCTTCCTTGGTCTTTCCCTGAAGAAATTATCCTCGCGGTGTGACAAACATTTGATGATGTACGCCAGAATCGTATCAATCTCTGCGCTGCTCAGATAACACTCAGAAATCATCAAATGTGACACTTTCATGACGGTAATTGGTTGACGATATAGGGGGTCGGACGAAGTACCTTTGACATGCTATGTCGTCTTGCCGTAGGAGGAGTGCGCGGTAAAGACGCGACGAGACAAGGAAGGCAAGGCGTTATTCAGACGCCGTGCGCCGGTAACAACAATTCATAAGGAGTGTGTCATGAAACGTAGAAGCATAGTTCTCAGCTTGCTTGCGGCAATAACTGCGGCAAGCGCACCCAGTGTTTGGTCGGCACCGGTCGTGCTGACGATTGAAAGCTGGCGAAATGATGATCTTCCGATGTGGCGGGACAAGATCATACCGGCTTTCGAAAAGAACAACCCTGACATTAAGATCAAATTTGCACCGACCGCGCCCGCCGAATATAACGCAGTGCTCAACTCGAAGCTTGAGGCCGGTACGGCGGGCGATCTGATTACGTGCCGGCCATTCGATGTCCCGTTGCAGCATTTTCAAAAAGGCCGTCTGCTGCCTCTGAACGACCTCAAAGGTATGGACAACTTCGCGCCTGTTGCGAAAACAGCGTGGACAACAGACGACGGCAAGACTACCTTCTGCGTGCCGATTGCCGCGGTGATGCATGGCTTCATGTACAACAAGGAAGCCTTCACCAAGCTCGGCATTACTCCGCCGGCAACAGTTGAGCAGTTTTTCGCGGCGCTTCAGAAGATAAAAGCTGATGGCAAGTACGTTCCGCTTGCAATGGGTACCAAGGACACCTGGGAGGCGTCTCAGCTGGCCTACCAGAATATTGCGCCCAATTACTACAAGGGCGAGGAGGGGCGTCAGGCACTGATCGCCGGCAAGGCGAAGCTCACCAACGCTCAATACCTTGAGCCATTCCGCACAATCGCAAAATGGAAGCCATATCTCGGCGATGGCTTCGAGTCTCAAACCTACCCGGATAGTCAAAACATGTTCACGCTGGGTCGCGCGGCCATTTACCCCGCAGGTTCCTGGGAAATTGCGGGTTTCAACAAACAGGCAGGCTTCAAGATCGGCGCGTTCCCGCCGCCGGTGCAAAAGGCTGGCGACAAGTGCTATATCTCGGACCATCCGGACATCGCATTGGGGATTAATGCGAAATCGAAGAACGCCGCGGCCGCTAAAGTATTTCTTGAGTTTGTCGCATCTAAAGAGTTTGCAAAGATCTATGCTAATTCCGTCCCCGGCTTCTTCAGCCTACAAAAAACTCCTGTGGAAATGACGGATCCGCTGGCAAATGAGTTTGCCAGCTGGCGCGGCAAATGCGAGAGCACGCCGAGGCTCACTCACCAAATCCTCTCCCGCGGAACCCCGAACCTGGAAGATGAGCTGTGGATAAAGGCAGCAGCGGTCATGAATGGCACATTGACGCCAGAAGCCGCAGCGCAGCAGCTGCAAAAAGGCCTGGACAGTTGGTACAAACCGGCGAATTGATTTAAAAAAAGATCTATAGAAACAAGTAACAAGGAGTGTTTCCATGCAAAGCACGGTAATAACCACGCTGCCGAGTAGCGAGCGCCGCATAGCGCGGCGACCCGTTCGTTGGCATATTGCGGTTTTTTTGGCGCCAGCCTTCTTGATCTATACCGCGGTGATGGTATTGCCATTGGTGGAAACACTCCGATTGGCGTTCTTTCAAACGACAGATCAGCAAAGCAGGTTCGTTGCCTTCGCCAATTTCTTGACACTCTTGCAGGATGAACGCTGGTCGTACCATTTCTGGAATGCGCTGGGCAACAACACCTACTTTTTTCTGATTCATATGGTGGTGATGGTGCCGTTGGCGATTCTGATCGCGGCCCTCTTATCGCTTCCCATTACACGTGCAGGATCACTATTTCGAACAGCGATCTTCATGCCGACAATGCTTTCTTTTGTAATCGTGGCGTTCGTATGGCGTTTGATTCTTTCTCCGCTTTGGGGCATTGCCCCGGATATCCTCGACTATGTCGGCCTCAAGGCATATTTCGCACCCTACCTCGGTAAGGAGCAATATGCGCTAACGACCTTGGGATTGATCTCGGTGTGGAAGGAGCTGGGAGTTCCGATGGTTCTAATGTATGCCGCCATGCTGTCTATTCCAAACGAGATCCTGGAGGCAGCCGAAGTCGACGGAATAGTCGGGGTGTCACAATTCTTTCAAATAAAGCTTCCACTGTTATGGCCATCCATTGGCGTGGTTGCGATCTTGACGTTTGTTTCAAATTTCAATTCTTTCGACCTGATATATACGGCGCAGGGCGTTTCAGCAGGTCCCAACTACTCAACAGATATCCTGGGCACACTCTTGTATCGCACATTTTTCGGTGCCCAGTTTCAAACGGGTGACCCACATATGGGGGCAACCATTGCAACCATGATGTTCCTGATCATTCTTGCCGTTGTCTGTGCTTATCTTTTCTTCGTACAGCGCAAGCTTGTGCGCTATCAACTGTAACGCGAAAGGACGACACATGGCCTCCATCAAGCAAAATCCGGGATCGACTGTTGTCGTGCACAGCATACTGGCCTTCTTTGCTGTACTAGCACTTTCGCCTATCGCGATTATCATCATTAATTCGTTAAAATCACGAGCGGCAATCTTCGCGTCGCCGCTCGCCTTGCCAACGCCTGAAACACTTGACTTAAGCGGCTACGCATCAGTACTGGTCGAAAGCAACTTTGTTGCCTATTTTTCCAACAGCATGCTGATCACGTTGTCTGCGCTTGCCGGAACGATTCTCTTCGGCGCGATGGCTGCCTTTGCCATCTCCGAGTACAAATTTCGGTTCAATACCACAATTGGATTGTTCTTCACCTTGGGTCTGATGATCCCGATACGACTTGGAACCGTTGGCATCTTGAACATGATGGTCGCAGCGGACCTGGTGAATACGCGTACTTCGCTGATCCTTGTGTATATCGCGCAGTCACTGCCGGTCGCCATCTTTGTTCTCAGCGAATTCATGCGAACGCTATCCGCCGATCTCAAGAACGCGGGAAGGGTTGACGGTCTGTCCGAATACGCGATCTTCTTCTCGCTTGTGGTGCCGTTACTGCGACCGTCTATGGTGAGCGTCGCCGTGTTCACGATGATCCCGATCTGGAATGACTTGTGGTTTCCATTGATTCTGGCGCCTAGCGAAGCAACTAAAACAGTGACTCTCGGAGCCCAGGTGTTTTTAGGCCAGTACGTTACCAATTGGAATGCGGTATTGGCCGCCCTGTCACTGAGCATACTACCCATACTTGCTCTGTATCTGGTTTTCTCTAAGGGTCTGATTAAAGGCATCACTTCCGGTGCAGTCAAGTGATTACATACGATCAGATCAACGCCTGGCGTTCATATGGTCCATGCACGACTTAAAGCAAGCCGTTAGCTGAAAACGAGACCATCTCAATCGCTAATCCACTAAATTTAATTTAATCATCGAAAATGAACCAAACTTCGTCAAAACGCGCACTTAAAGTATTCGTTGCGGGCCTGGGTCAAATGGGAAAATCCCATGCGCTTGCTTATCACACGAATCCCGCTTTTGAAATTATCGGTCTTTTCAACCGGACCCAGGTCGAGCTGCCTCCAGAACTGTCTTCGTACAAGTTCGTCGATACTTTTGACGCGGGAATTGCCATGCAACCCGACGTCGTATCAATCAACACCTATACGGACAGTCACGCCGAGTTTGCGATAAAGGCGATGGAGGCAGGCGCACATGTATTCGTCGAAAAGCCATTGGCGCTGACGATCGAATCCGCTCGTGAAGTGATCTCCGTGGCCAGGAAGACAAAGCGAAAGCTGGTTATTGGATACATTCTTCGTCACCACCCATCTTGGAATCAGTTCGTGAAATCTGCTCGAGAACTGGGTGCGCCATACGTTATGCGTCTGAACCTCAACCAGCCATCGGTCGGGCATGCCTGGGAAATACATAAACGCTTGCTCGAAACCACGCCTCCGTTCGTTGATTGCGGCGTTCATTATGTAGACATCATGTGCCAGATAACCGACTCCAAGCCGGTTCAAGTGCGAGGCATGGGTGTGCGTCTCGCGCATGATATTGCAGAAGATCAAGTCAACTACAGTCATCTGCAGATTATTTTTGAAGACGGATCGGTTGGCTGGTATGAGGCGGGTTGGGGTCCGATGATTTCCGGCACCGCATGTTTCGTAAAGAACGTCATTGGAACGCGCGGTGCGGTGTCTCTCGTAATGGGGGAGGATGCAGATCCGGCGGATATCAATAGCCACACAAGGGCAGGGCAGCTTTGTATCCGCCAGGCATCGCTTGATAAAGGTAGCGAGGATTATGCCGACGCGTGGATCACGCTTGGTGATAACGTGGACCACCAGTCGCTCTGTGATCGAGAGCAGGAATTTCTAGCAAAAGCAATTAGCGAAGACGCGGATTTAGCAGCACACCATGACGACGCGCTGCGTTCGTTGGAAATCGTACTCGCAGCAGAGAAAAGTATGCGTGAGCGCCAGGCAATCGATCTTTGTCTGTGATGCATCTGGAGAAGAGGAAGACATGTACGCGTTAGAACTGGAACAGGTAAAAAAGGCCTTTGCCGGCCAAGACGTCCTGAGCGGGATGACTCTGAAAATCGAGGAAGGCGAGTTTGTTGTCATTGTCGGTCCCTCAGGGTGTGGAAAATCAACCTTGCTAAGGATTATTGCCGGGCTCGAGGCGCATACATCCGGGCATCTCAGGATCGGCGGCGAACTGATGGATAACGTAGCTCCATCCAAGCGAGGTATCGGCATGGTCTTCCAAAGCTATGCGCTATATCCGCATCTTAACGTCGCGGACAATATGAGCCTTGCGCTCAAGCGTGAACGTGTACCCAAAGATGAAATAAAGAAACGTATTGCCGCGGCTGCCGACATGCTGGCTTTAAACAGCTTGCTGGGAAGGCGCCCGTCGCAACTATCCGGAGGACAACGTCAACGCGTAGCCATCGGACGAGCCATTGTACGTCAGCCTAAACTCTTTCTTTTCGATGAGCCGTTGTCCAACCTGGACGCCGAACTCCGTGTGAACACCCGTCTAGAAATAGCACAACTGCATCGGAAGCTGGGTGCCACTATGATCTACGTCACTCATGACCAGACTGAAGCGATGACGCTGGCGGACAAGATTGTAGTAATGCAGGGCGGCGTTGTTCAACAAGTCGGCCACCCCAAGGAACTTTACAACGACCCGGTCAACCTTTTTGTCGCAGGTTTTATCGGCTCTCCCAAAATGAACTTCATTTCCGGCGCCGTGGCTAAAAGGGAAGGCGCGACGACGATTGGTGTTCGTCCCGAACACCTCATTATTACGAACGAGGCGCCGAAGTGGACTGGTGTTGTCAGACATGTGGAATATCTTGGCTCCGACAGTTATCTGTTCGTTCGTACTGATAACGATGAAGAATTAGCGATCCGGATTGTAGGCGGCACCTCAACCGGCATCGGCGAAAAGGTGGGCGTATCGCCCCTACCTGGAAAGACATACATGTTTGACGAGTCCGGAAATCGGGTACGTTGTGGCGATGCACCAACAAGCGCGTATAAAAATGTTTCCGTCATGCGCTAGTTCATTGACCTCATGACTTGTTCATCAGGAGCCTCAGGCCTGCTGTCGAATACGTGTATAGGAATCACCAAATTATGAGTATCGAGCGAAACGGCAATGCAAGCTTGCAACGCCTGACAGGATGCATTCTTACACCAGGCGGGTGGATACGCGGTCTCATTGAATTTGCTTCGAGGATCTGGTCGATCGACGGGGTCAGCGTTGAACATCCGGAAGCACACGACCAGATTATTCTTCCGGGATTCATAGACCTGCATGTGCATGGCGGCGGCGGTTCCGATGTGATGGAAGGTGCGGCAGCAATTGAAATGATCGCGGCTACGCATGCTCGACATGGCACTACCGGATTCCTTGCAACCACCGTTACGGCAGAGAAGCCCGAACTTCGAGCTGCGCTAACCGCAGTGGGTACGGTAATGAAACAGCGCAAGGCCGGATGTGCAAGTATCCTCGGCGTGCACCTCGAGGGACCGTACATCAACAGCGCCAAACTCGGCGCACAACCTGACGCATGCCGCAAAGCCGACATCGAGGAAGTAAAGTTTCTGCATAGCCTTGCCCCGATACGCGTCATGACGATAGCTCCCGAGCTAGTCGGCCATCTCGAATTCATCAAGCAACTGAACGAACTTGGCATCATTACACAATGCGGCCATTCCGCCGGCACCTACGAGGAGGGAGTTGCTGCACTGTCGGCAGGTATCAAGGGCTTCACCCATCTATTCAATGCAATGAGTCCGTTCCAGCACCGGGCGCCGGGTATGGTCGGAGCAGCACTTGCACATGCATCGTATTCAGAAATTATTCCGGATCTCCTGCACGTGCATCCGGGAGCGATTCTGGCCGCTGTTCGAGCGATTCCCCACCTGTATTGCGTGACGGATTCGACCGCTGCAGCAGGGATGCCCGACGGAGAATATAAGCTTGGTTCGCATGTAGTCACAAAGTGCATGGGCGGAGTGCGTCTGGCTGATGGAACCTTGGCCGGAAGCTCGCTGACGATGGATCAGGCGTTACGTAACCTTGTCCGGATCGGGCTTGATTTGAGTGATGCCTCCCGTCGCCTCTCGACTTTCCCTGCCGACTATCTAGGCATTACGGATCGAGGACGCTTGGCACATAGCGCTTTTGCGGATCTGGTCGTTTTGACCCCTGCACTGAATTTGAAAAAAGTATTTGTCGAAGGAGAAGAGATTGAAGTCGTTAATGCTTGAAGAAGCGTTCTCTGCGCCGGATTGGGTTGCAGTGCATATCAATGAGAACGCCGGACGTTACAGGACGGTAGGCGCCATACTGCGCGAGCATGCCACGAGAAACGTCGTCACAGTCGCGCGCGGCAGTTCCGACCACGCAGCGAGCTATTTCTCCTATTTGGCGGCGGTACGCGGGGGGAATTTGGTAACGTCTCTGCCAATGTCTCTGCTCACACTGTACAACGCGCCGATACCTGCAGATGGTTTGATTGCGGTTTCAATTTCGCAATCCGGTCGTAGTCCGGACCTCATTGCGCCCATCAAGCGGTTTCGCGATGGAGGCGGGAAAACCGTTGCGCTAGTCAACGATATAGCATCGCCTTTAGCTGAAGCCAGTGAATGGGCTATACCGCTGCATGCGGGGCCTGAGCGAAGTGTGGCAGCGACGAAAAGCTTTATTTGCAGCCTGGTCGGAAGTGCGGCACTAGTAGCAGCTTGGTGCGATGATGACAGTTTCATGCAACAGCTGAAAACGCTGCCAGGTGCGCTTCACGACGCGCGGACTCAAGATTGGAGCGTCGCTGTAGACGTCCTGAAGGCTTCGCAGAGAATCATGGTAATCGGGCGTGGAACCGGTCTGGCAATCGCACAGGAAGCAGCGCTGAAATTCAAAGAAACGTGCGCGATTCAGGCCGAAGCCTTCAGCGGGGCAGAGGTAAAACATGGGCCGATGGCACTGGTGGATGACGGATATCCGATGCTGATATTTGCGCCTCGAGGTCCAGCCCAGGAAGGTTTGCGCGACTTGGCCAAGGAAATGCGAGTCCGCGGCGCGCTGGTTCTCCTGGCTGCGCCTTCCGATGTGCCGGAACGGGACCTAACATTGACAACAACTGCCAATGAAGATTTGGACCCCATAGCGGCAGTGCAAAGCTTTTACATGATGGTAGAAAAGCTAGCGCGAACGAGAGGGTATGACCCTGACAAGCCAAGACATCTTAATAAAGTCACAAGCACTCTCTAGTCATCTCGAAAGAGTTCATCGATTATTAAAACCGGAAACCCGGTAGCGGTTGGCCCTTATGACTTAAATGCGAATGTAGTTCAAGCGTACGTATCCAATGATGGCGTGTCCGGCTGCCCGCCGGCATAGGGATTCTATTCGCTGAAAATTTTGAGAAACCAAGAATCGAGATCCTGTCCGGAAGACGGGAGGGCATCCTGCCGCCGATTTTAACATCACTGGCTTCATATAAAAAGGGAGGTGTATCAATCTATAACGCGTACCTATAAAACAATATTGGTTTCAGAAGCGGTTTAGTGCTCGCAGTACCGGATCAATCACTCTGCATGACTAAAACGACACCAAATCTTTACCTTCCGAGGAGATGTTATGAAACGCCTTTTTGTCAAATCTTTACCGATCGCTATTGCCCTCGCACTCTCATCCGGAGCCGCGCATGCGCAGTCCGCAGTAACTGTTTATGGAAGCCTCAACGTCGGCCTGGTTGCAAGCAATTTCAAGACGACCGGCCAGACACCCGTACAGGGAACGAATGCCGCGCTGAACAATAAATTTCAGATGATGGACAACTCTTCTTTATGGGGAGTTCGAGGAAAAGAAGATTTGGGCGGCGGGCTATATGCCGGTTTCAGCCTTGAGGGCGGGATCAACTTAAATAACGGTACCGGCGGTCAGGATTTTGCAACCCAAGGTCGTTTATTCGGAAGAAACGCAGAGATCAAACTGGGTGGAGACTTCGGAGAATTCTATGCCGGATATGTGCTCTCTCCGGCAGGACTTCAACTGCTGCTGGCAGCTGATCCATGGTACTGGAACGGCAATCAGGCGGGCATGGGATGGACGATACAGCAAGCTAACTACACGCAAACCAATTATCTGCGTACCGTCGGTACCATCGGCTATCGTTCCCCGGACTTCAATGGCGTAACGTTTCAGCTTGCCTATTCGCCTTCCAATCGCGAGAACGTGTATGGCACCAGCAAGGATATCGGAGGCGCATTGACTTACCGAAGCGGTCCTCTCACTGTGGGAGTCGGCTTTGACCGGAGCCACGGCCTGACGAACGATATTCCGACGAACCATATGTACGATATCGTGGGAAGCTATGACTTCGGCTTTGTGAAGCCCGCATTCTCCTACACCAGGTCATCCGTCAATAACGTTGATTACACATCTTACGTTCTGGCCGCTACGGCACCGCTTGGTGGCGCCGGGCTCCTGAAAGCCGCTTACGGACACCTCAATGACTGTCTGTGCAACACGACGCGTTCCGAACTGTCGCGCATTTCCTTGGGCTACCAACATAATCTGAGCAAACGGACAAACTTGTACACCAATGTAAGTCGTTCAAAGGCCGAAGGACTGTCGGCCGCGAATACGTTCGAAGTAGGTGTCGAGCACAACTTCTAACTCGGCGCTTCGGCTATGGCCTAACCGTTAGTCAATCAGGCATCTCTGTGAGGAGACCGCTCCCCAGAGATGCCCTGCAGTACCCGTATCGAAAAGCTGAAGCGAAGCCGGCACCTTGTACTAGGGCGATATGAATCGGATAGCTGTGAACACATGGAAGTGGGATCGTATCGCCACCTGAAGTATGAGCGTACTTGGAAGTCAATCGACCAAAAGGTTCAGGATCATGAATAAGCTAAGAATTGGGACTCGCCTGGCGTTAGCGTTTGCGCTGATGCTTACATTGACTCTGACGTTGGGAGCATTTGCAATCAGCCAGCTCGGTGAGGTACGGCAGGTCGCTAATGATATAAGTGAAAAATGGATGGCTGCCGCGCGCTTCACTGCGGAAATCAATACGGACTCCTCAAACTTCAGGATCGCGGAGATCCAACACATCCTTTCTTCCGAGCCGGAGGAAAAAGCGAAGTATGAAAAGGAGATGGAGGCAATTGCCAAAAATATCGAGAAGAATGCGAGCAGCTATGCTGCCTTGATCCGTTCCGAAAAAGAAAAATCGATGTGGGACGAATTCAATCGGGAGCGCCGGCGCTATCTGGATGAGCACGAACGAATCAAGAAGCTGTCGTTAGCCAACGAGATGGAGGATGCAAAGTCGGTCTTGCGATACAACTCTCAGCAAAAGTACGAACGTGCCTCTGCAGCGCTGCGGCGTTTGGTCGACTACAATGTTAACAAGGGGCAGGCCGCAGCCGCTGCATCAGCAACCACATACAATGCAGCAAATTCATGGATTGTCATGGCCATGCTTGTTGCCCTGGCGCTAGGGACCCTGCTGGCAGTGACGATTACCCGTAGCATTGTCAAGCCTCTGCGTGCTGCGCTCAACGTCGCGGAGACTGCGGCGATGGGTGATCTCACTACCACAGTGAACGTGGTTGGCAGGGACGATGCAGCAAAGCTTCTGAGTGCTCTTCAGCATATGAACGAAGGCTTGTCTACGCTAGTCTCGGGCGTTCGGGCGGGCAGTGACCAGATTGCAATCGGCAGTCGTGAAATAGCGCAGGGCAACGCTGATCTCTCATATCGAACGGAGCAGCAAGCTTCAAACCTTCAGCAAATCGTTTATTCGATGGAGAAGGTAAGCGAAGGCGTAAAGGAAACCGCCGAGGCGGCAAACAACGTCACTGAACTTGCAAATAGTGCAAGCCATGCCGCTGTCGAGGGCGGTCAGGTCATAACTAGCGTTGTAGATACAATGCATGAAATCACAGCCGCAACGGCGAGAATTGGGGAAATCACCGGCTTGATTGACAGCATTGCTTTCCAAACTAATATTCTAGCGCTGAACGCTGCGGTGGAAGCAGCGCGTGCCGGGGAAATGGGTCGCGGCTTCGCAGTTGTCGCCAGCGAAGTCCGAATGCTTGCACATCGAAGTGCTGAAGCGGCCAAAGAAATAAAAAGCCTTATCAAGGATAGTAACGACAAGGTCAAAGCTGGTGGACGCTTGGTAGACGACGCTTTGAAATCGGTGCATTTGATTTGTCATGAAGTGTCAAGCGTCAATGAGATGGTCTCGAGAATCAGCGCGGCAACGAGCGAGCAGGCTTCAAGTATCGACGTTGTCTGCAACGCTGTGACAAAGCTTGATATCGCGACCCAGCAAAACTCGGCTCTGGTAGAGGAATCTGCCGCTGCCTCCGAAAACTTGGCCGAGCAGGCACAATATCTGGTCAATGCCGTCGCCGCATTTAAAGTTGCGCAGCGCGTACCTTTGGAAGAGCAGGTACAGGAAGCGTGTGCGAAATCAAGTGAACCGCCGCGCCTAAGTGAACAAGCTGCTAGGCGATTGGTAGAAGCATGATTCAAAATCCATCCTTTATATCCAAAAGGAACCCGGTTAACTCCGGAAGCAATCGACACCAAAGGCATGCCGGTTTCTATCAGGCTTTACTTGCAGAATACGTCGCCATACGAAAAAGATTCAAGATAGGCGAGGATAGTATTAGTACTTGCTAAGGAGCCATTACCTCGGTATCTGAGTGCTTGAGACAATCATCGGTATGGTGTGAGTGTATTTGGATTGCAGATATTTGGATTAAGAACGAAGCTTATTAAGGAATTTTACGGTTGTCTCCTGGTTGTGCGAGAGGCCGCGCCTTCTTGCCGAGCCATTAGTCCTGGAACTTTTTGAAAGGGTTCCAGGACTCCTTTTCCTCATCAACCTTCCATTTGCTGACGTTAAGAATACCTGCACTCGAATCAGTCTGCATCAATGAGCCAATACCAGTCCCAAGCCATTCCATGACATGAGATCGCGTCTTGTTCCGCCTGGCGGCGTTGCGCTCGTCATCCATGGCCCCGCTATGGATTGCTCCCGCGCCTTGCCAGACAAAAAAATCCATCGATCTCATCTGTCATGTCATTACTTGGGATTTGTATAAGCCAAAGAGCTGCGATCGTCCATGAATGTTTTCCACGTTATAGACTTGTTATATTAAAAATTATTCAATTTCAAGACAGAGAGATTGGGTCGATTAAATAAATCGCAGCAGAATCAGAGAAACGCCAGCTGCACTACCTCTATCTTCCTTTTAATAAATCATATGCCACACACGTCCGTCCACTCGCAGGAGTCTTCACTCGACTTGATCATCTTCGGAGGCGCCGGTGACTTGGCGATGCGAAAGCTTCTTCCCGCGTTGTACATGGCGCATCTGCACCGGAATCTTCCTGCCTTTACCAAGGTCATTGCTGTCGGACGGCATGACTTTTCAGACGACGACTATATCAATTTCGTGAGGCGGAACACGCCAGCTTTCGTCTCGGAAGTCAACTTTGATCCGCTTGTTTGGGAAGAGTTTTTACAGACGCTCTCCTATGTTCACCTCGATGTCGTGGAAGAAGGAAGATTCAAGGCTTTGGAGGAAGCTTCACGCGACAAAGTCGAACGTGTTTTCTACCTTGCTACTGCTCCATCGCTCTTTACCACAATTTGCGAAAAATTGGCCGCAAGTGGATTGATCAATAGTGATAGCCGTGTTGTTTTAGAAAAGCCCCTCGGACGCGACCTTGCCTCTGCCATTGCCATTAACGATGCTGTCGGTGCCCATTTCCGGGAGGACCAGATTTACCGGATCGATCACTATCTGGGAAAGGAAACTGTCCAGAACCTTATGGTATTAAGGTTTGGCAATTCCATTCTGGAACCGCTATGGCGCGCACCAAACATCACCAGTGTGCAGATCACCGTTGCCGAAGACGTCGGAGTCGGCAGTCGTGCCGGCTTTTACGATGGTGCAGGTGCGATGCGGGATATGGTCCAGAATCATCTGCTCCAACTATTGTGCATCATTGCAATGGAGCCGCCAATTTCCCTGACTCCTGACGCTATCCGCGATGAGAAGTTGAAGGTACTTCGATCATTGCGACGCATGAGTACGGAAGACATCGCCAGGGATACCGTACGCGGCCAGTATGTTCAAGGTGCTATTGGTGCGGAAGATGTCATTGGATACCTGGAAGAAGACGGGGTGCCGGCCAATAGCAAGACTGAGACCTTCGTAGCGCTACGCGCATACATTGACACCTGGCGCTGGGCGAAGGTGCCGTTCTTCCTGCGTACGGGAAAACGCATGAGTCGCCGCTCCTCGCGGATCGTCGTCGAGTTTGCCAATCCACCATACAACTTGTTTCCCGGCGTTGCAGAAGGCCAGACAAACCGGTTGATTATTGAGTTGCAGCCCGAAGAGGCGATCCGCTTGCAGATCATGGCGAAGGAACCCGGTAGCGGTATGCAGACAAGGGCGGTCAATCTCAATCTGGATCTTCATTCGGCGTTCCCGCAGCGGCGCGCGGAGGCGTATGAGCGCTTACTCATCGATGTCGTTCGCGGACGCCTAACCCATTTCATGCGACGCGACGAGCTTGAAGCAGCGTGGGAATGGATCGAACCCATCATCAACGGCTGGACCGACCTGTGCGATGACCTACATCCCTATCCGGCAGGCAGTTCTGGCCCAAGCGCATCCGCGGAGTTAATGGCAAGAGACGGCTTCAAATGGGCGGACTAGCTTCAAAGATCTGCAATTGTGTTTCGCCAGTTGCCGCAATCGGATTTCGACTGCCGAGGGAGAAAGGCTGGTCCGCGGTTTCAGGTTGATCTCCTGCGCTGAAAACTGATTTAAAAAACGCGAAGCACGTCGGTGACGAATCAATCTGGAATATCAGTCCGATACGCTGATTTATATGCATTACCGGGCAAGTGGTGCCGGACGGACGAGTTCCAGTCTTTTTGTAGAATCATATTCTGGGCGGAAATTAACCATGACAATTCGTGTCGCAATCAACGGCTATGGCCGTATCGGCCGCAACATCCTTCGTGCCCACTACGAAGGCGGC